>NZ_LZMK01000148.1:0-33235 GCF_001665865.1 Nocardia sp. 852002-20019_SCH5090214
TCGACCACGATGTGGCGATAGGTCCAATCCCGGTCGGCGGCGGCGCGTTCGGCCAGATCACGGGTATCGTGATCGGCCATCCGTGGATACGTGGGGATAGCGGCAGCCACGTCCACCAGCACCGGCATCGGCGGAGCCACCACCCGATGCAGTGCGAACTCCCCCTTCTCCGGCCAATGTTCGAACATGTGTTCGATCATAAACCGAAGCGCCGACAAATAGCTCGCGGATTTGCCGGCCGCGTCGCAGTGTCACCGACTTTGGAACTCCAGTGCGGTCCGCCCGTCCGCCACCGGCCTCACAGCACGCAGCATCAGACCGCACGTCTCACCCAGCGCCCCCAACTCGGTCACCGTCCGCTCCCGCCCGCCGAAGCACATCGCCATGAACAGGTCGATCGCCGTATCGGCCCCCCGCCCCAGAATCGGCTCGATCACCACAACCGCCCCGTAAGCCCCTGCGGCGCGGGCGCATTCGGCGAGGATGGCTGCGGCGAGTTCGTCGTCCCAGTCGTGCAGGATGTCGGACAGAAGGTAGGCATCGGCACCGGTGGGGAGCGGATCGAAGAAGCTGCCCGCAACGGCGGATGCGCGGTCACTCAGGCCGGTCGCCGTGAATCGCTCGGTGGCGGCGGCCGTCGGCGCCAGGTCCAGCACTCGTCCGCGCACGCCGGGATGCGCGCGGAGAATCGCCGTCAGTAGGGTGCCGTCGCCGCCGCCGACGTCGAGAACGTCGGGGAAGCGACTCCAGTCGAACCGCGCCGCGATCTGGTCCGCGTAATCCCGGAAGCGGCAATTCATCTGGGCGTCGAAGGACGTGCGCAGCGCGGGCTCGGCTTCCAGATCGGCCCAGAAATCACGTCCATACCTGCGCGGATAGGCGGGCCGGCCGGAAGTGATCGTGCTCAGCAGTTCCACGAAGGCCAGTTCGGCGCGCCCGCCCGCGCTGCCGATATCGAGCAGCAGCAGCGCGAACGGGTCGGGGGAGTCCGCGCTCATCTGGTTGCCGAGGCTCGTGGGCCGGTAGCGACCGGACGCCGCTTCGTCGTCGAAGACGCCGATGGTGACCAGATGGTCGAGCAGTCGACGGAGCGCGGGAGCGGAGGTTCCCGTGCGAGCCGCCAGTTCTTCGGCGGTCGCGCCCGTGCTGCCCGCGTGGTCCACCAGCCGCAGCGTCGCGGCCACGCGGACGGCCATCGGTGTGGCCAGATCGGCCAGGGCGAGGATCGAGGCGGGTTGCTCCGGCGAATTCACCGGCCCAGACTATCCGGCAGACTCCCGGCGGCCATCGAATATCGTTGTGGCGCAGTGGTTGTGGGCCTCGTCGTTCAGCGGCTGACGGTGGTCTGCTGTTCGACGCGGGAGAGTTTCTCCGGGTTTCGGACCACGTAGAGGCCGGTGATCAGGCCGTCGTCGAGGCGCATTGCCACCACGTCGTCGATTCGTCCGTCGATCCGGACGATCAGTGCGGGGCAGCCGTTGATCTGGACCGCCTCGACGGTTGCCTCGGTGCGCAGTCGGGGCAGGCCGGTACGCAGGGCGCGGGCGACCCGGTCGGCGCCCGCGATCGGCCGCAGGACCGCCTGGACCACGCCGCCGCCGTCGCCGAGCAGCACCACGTCGGGAGCCAGCATGTCGACCAGATGCTGCAGGTCGCCGGTTTCGATGGCGTGCTGGAAGGCTTCGACGGCGCGGCGGGATTCGTCGGCGGATACCACGCCGCGGGGTCGGCGCGCGGCGACGTGAGCCCGTGCGCGATGGGCGATCTGGCGTACCGCGGCGGGCGTTTTGTCGACGGCCGCGGCGATCTCGTCGTAGCTCAGGTCGAACACCTCGCGCAGCACGAACACCGCTCGTTCCGTCGGTGCGAGCGTTTCCAGCACCAGGAGCATCGCCATCGACACGCTGTCGGCCAGTTCGACGTCCTCGGCCACATCGGGCGCGGTCAGCAGCGGTTCCGGCAGCCACGGACCGACGTAGGACTCCTTGCGGCGGCCGAGCGTGCGGAGCCGGGTCAACGCCTGGCGGGTGACGATCCGGACCAGGTAGGCGCGCTGATCACGGACGTCGTCGAGGTCCACGTCCACCCAACGCAACCAGGTCTCCTGCAGGATGTCCTCGGCGTCGGCCGCCGAACCGAGCATCTCGTAGGCAACCGTGAACAGCAGATTGCGATGGGTGACGAACGCTTCGGTGGCGCCGTCGATGCGCTCGCTCATGGGGGCTCCTGTCCGTGCTGTCTCGACTCCGGCACACACGAGACGCTCGCCGGATCCGCCGTGTGACACCTCCTGCAAGTGATACGCGTCACTACAGCGGTGATCTCGCGGCGATGGCCGGGGCGACCCACGCCGTGAGGTAGCGGCGCAGTTCCGGGCCACGCCGAGGGGGACGGCCCGGATCGACGACGAACGATTGCACGATGCGAAGCATATGTTCGACGAGTTCGTCCAGATCGGCGCCGGACACTCCGGCCGCGGTCCAGTCGACGGCGAAGCGTTGCAGGATCGATCGTCCGAATGCCAGTGCGGTGTCGGAGGTTACGCCGGCGGAGAAGGCCCCGGCCCGCCCCGGAGTGAGCAGTAGGTTGAGGTACCGCTCGTGCGGCAGCCGCTCGAGGGTGTAGGCGATGCCCTCGACCACCGCCGTGGCGGGGTCGCGGATTCCGCTCAGATGTTGGGCCAGAACGTCGAGGAACCGCCCGGTCTGCGCGACGGCGGTCGCGGTCAGCAGGCTCTCGGCACTGGGAAAGTAGCGGTACACGGTCTGACGGGTGACGCCGAGGTCCCGGGCGACCTCGGCGATGCTGAAATCGCTGCCGGACCGGTCGATCGCGGTGCGGGCGGCGGCGAGGATCCGTGCGACGGCTTCGTCGTCGTCCGCGGGCGTCGCCCCCGCCCAGCCATGCGTGCGCACCGAATGCCCCATCCCTTCCTCGAAGCGTCGACGGTACCGATCCTGCCGAGAGGGCAGCACTCGGCTCTTGACCATACATATGGAACCAACTGTATGGTCGTCCGGAAGTACCGGAGAGAAGGAAGACCATGCCAGCCACGACGCCGCCCCGTCCGAAACAACTCGATTCCCCGCTGCTGCCCAAGATCTTCAAGATCGTGGGCCGTGCGCAGGTGTGGACCTATCGGCGCACCGGCGGCCGCATCGGCGGCAAGTGGCGCATCGGGGCCGGCTTCCGCAAACCGGTGCCGACCCTGCTGCTCGAACATCGCGGCCGGAAGTCGGGCGTGCTCTACACGACGCCGCTGCTCTACATCACCGACGGTCCGAACACGGTCATCGTCGCCTCACAGGGCGGCCTGCCCAAACATCCGCAGTGGTATCTCAATCTGCGCGCCGAGCCCGACACGCACATCCAGATCGGACGGGACCGCCGTCCGGTTCACGCCGTCACCGCCGACCCGCAGGAACGGGCCCGCCTGTGGCCGTTGCTCGTCGACGCCTATGCCGACTTCGACACCTATCAAGCGTGGACCGAACGCGAAATCCCCGTGGTCGTCCTGCGTCCCCGCCCGGACGGCCGCTGACGAGAAGTGCGACGGACGAAACAGAAACGCCCGCTACCTCAGTGGTAGCGGGCGTTTCGTGGCGGAGGATAGGGGATTTGAACCCCTGAGGGCGTTAACCCAACCCGCGTTCCAGGCGAGCGCCATAGGCCACTAGGCGAATCCTCCGCAGAGCAATATACCGGGTGGACCCCCCGGAACAGCAAACCGGGCTATTTGTGCAGGCCGGCGAGGGCCTTCTTCAATTGCTCCTTGCAGGTGGTGCCGACGTCGGCGCTGTCGATGCTGCCCTCGGCCTGGATCCGCAGTTCCACTTTCACCGAGACGTTGGAGTCCAGGGCCGCGCAGGTGTAGTCGAGCGTCACGAAGCTCGAGTAGTTCTGCTGGTAGGCGGCGTAGTAGGCCTGGCTGCCGATGCCCGCGATATCGCCGGAGGTGCGGCCGCTGCCGGTGGTCTTGGTGTCGTAGTTCTTCCAGCTGTTGAACTGCGGATCGCTGTATTTGCTCTGGAAGTCGGCCTCGAGGTCGATATCGGAACCGTCGGTGCCGTACTTGCCGGCGCCGTCGTACCGGGCGCGGCAGGTCAGGTTGCCACCACCGAAGCTGGAGTCGGGTGCGCGTTCGGTGTGCTCGGGCGCGTCCTTGGGTGTGGGCGCCCACTTGCGCAGCACCGTGGCATCGATCAGCGAGCAGGCGTCGCTGACATTGGCCATCGAATAGTTGCCGTCGACACCCTTCTTGTCGCCGAGCGGTCCCTTACTTCCGCCCCCGCCACCGCCGGTGAGCGCGATCACGCCGATCACGATGCCGATCACCACGACCAGGCCGACCACGCCGCCGACGATCCACGGTGCGTTGTTCTTCTTGGGCGGCTGTGGATAGGCCGGCTGTTGCGCATAAGGCGGCGGGAACTGCTGCTGTGGATAACTCGGCACGGACGGTGGTGGCTGCTGTGCGTAGGGCTGCTGCGGGGCGCCACCGTGATAGGCGTCGAAACCCGCCCCCAGAACGGTCGGATCCGTGCCGGTCACCGGCCCGGGACGCCCACCCATGACGGTCGGATCGGTACCGGTGAGCGGCTGCTCCGGAGCCGCCGGCGTCGACCACCACTGCACGGTTTCGTTGGGCGGATTGCCTTGCCCCGGATACTCGGGCCCACCGTGCGGTGGATTACTGCCTGTCACGTCTTTCCTCCGGTCCTGGCGCGGAAGCCCCCTCGAAAAATGTCGCAGGTGATCGTATCGACTCCGCCCGGATTCCACTCGAGTGGACAGTTGTGACTACACTGGCCGACGGATCCCGCGCGGCGCGCATCCTGTGAACTCCCCCAGGGCCGGAAGGCAGCAAGGGTCAACGGGCTCTGCCGGGTGCGCGGGGTCCCCTTTCTTTCCCGGGGGAAATATTCTTATCTGCCACGGGGCGCATCCGGCGAGTAACGTGGTCGGCTGGGTCGGCGCCAGAAGCGCACGATCCGTCAACCTGTTACCTCGCTGCTTGAAAGGCTGCTCAGGATGCCCCGGCAAACGCAGATCGGTTTGATGAGCCATGCGGAACTCGTATCGGAACACGAGACGCAGACCGCGAACTACGCGAAGCTCCAGACCGAGAAGCTCACGCTGGATCTGACGAGGGGTAAGCCCTCGCCGGAGCAACTCGACCTCTCCACCGGCCTGCTCGCCCTGCCGGGCGCCGACGACTACCGCGACGGCACCGGCACCGACTGCCGCAACTACGGCGGCCTGCACGGACTGCCGGAGCTGCGCGCGATCTTCGGTGAACTGCTGGGCATTCCGGTCGAGAACCTGCTCGCCGGCAACAACGCCAGCCTGGAGCTGATGCACGACGTGATCGTGTTCGCGATGCTGCACGGTACGGCCGACTCGCAGCGCCGCTGGGCCGACGAGCCGATCAAATTCCTGTGCCCGAGCCCGGGATACGATCGCCACTTCGGGATCACCGAATCGCTGGGCGTGCAGATGATTCCGATCGCCATCAACCATGACGGCCCGGACGTGCACGCCATCGCGGAGCTGGTCGCCGCCGACCCGCTGATCAAGGGTCTGTGGGCGGTCCCCAACTACTCCAACCCGACCGGCGTGAACTTCTCCGAAGAGGTTGTGCGCGAACTCGTTTCGATGCCCACTGCGGCGCCGGACTTCCGCCTGTTCTGGGACAACGCCTACGCGGTGCACCCGCTGACCGATACCGCCGCCCCGGTGTTCGACGTGCTCGGAATGGCCGCGGCGGCCGGAAACCCCAACCGGCCCTTCGTGTTCGCCTCCACCTCGAAGATCACCTTCGCCGGTTCCGGAGTCAGCTTCTTCGGCTCGTCCACCGAAAACCTCACCTGGTACCTGAAGTACGCCGCCAAGAAGAGCATCGGCCCGGACAAGGTGAACCAATTGCGTCACCTGCGCTTCTTCGGTGATGCCGAGGGTGTGCGCCGGCATATGCAGGCCCACCGTGCGGTGCTGGAGCCGAAATTCAAACTGGTGCTGCGCATTCTGGAGGATCGCCTGGGCGCCTCGAAGGTCGCCTCCTGGACCGAGCCCAAGGGCGGCTACTTCATCAGCCTGGATGTGGTCGAGGGCACGGCCGCGCGCGTGGTGGCGCTGGCCAAGGAGGCCGGCATCGCCCTGACGCCCGCCGGTTCGGCGTTCCCCTACGGAAAAGATCCGGAGGACAAGAACATTCGCATCGCCCCCAGCTTCCCGTCGCTCGCCGACCTGGAGAAGGCGATGGACGGTCTGGCGACCTGCGTCCTGCTCGCGGCGACCGAGAAGCTGCTGGAGAAGTAGGGTCGGCGCGACCCGCCACGGAGTCGGAAGACCGGTTCGCGAGCCCCTGTTCGGGGACCGCGAACCGGTCTTTGCTTCGCGTTGTCCGGTCGGAACCGGTTACTGCGGCTTGTGCGCCAGTACCGCGAACATCGTCACCGAGAGGTGGAGGTCACCCGTGCGCGCGCCGGCTTCCAGTTCCGCCAGCAACTCCCGCCGCTGCGCCTCGGTGATCGCCCCGCGCGCCTCGGCCATCTCGGCGATGCGGGCCACCAGCGCACCCGCGCCGGCGCTCGCGTCCTGGACCAGCGCATGCGAGCCGATATCGTCGACGACCAGTCCGGCCCCGGAGAGCAGGCCCGGCAGCCGCCGTCCCGAGAACGGGTTGGTGGTGTTGGTGATCAGGGTCTCGATCACCTCGTGCACGACTCGTCGGTCGCCGGGGTGCACGATGGCGGTGCCCCAGTCACTGTCCATGACGACGACGCGGCCGCCCGGCTTCAGTACCCGGGCGATCTCGCGGGCGGCGCGCGCCGGGGCGGTCAAATGCTGAAAGACCCGCTCGCACAGCGCGACATCGAAGGTGTCACCGCCGAACGGCAGTCCGTAGGCATCACCGGGTACGAACCGGGCCGGCGAATTGTGCTGGGCGGCACGGCGTTCCGCCCCGGCCAGCAGATTCGGATCGGGTTCGACGCCGACCGCGTCACCGGTCGGGCCGACCGCGTCGGCGAAGACCAGCACCTCCGAGCCGGTGCCGGATCCGATGTCGACCGCACTTTCGCCCGGAGCGACGGCCAGGGCGTCGTGCGCCCAGCGGCGTAGTCCGCGAATTCCGGGGAGTGCAGCCTGCAGATCGTTGACGTCGATGAGTTGGTCGCGGCCCGCGCGATCGAAACGGTCCGGCCTCAGCCCTGAGGGCGAGGAATTGTCTGCCGAGGAGCTGTGTGTGGGCGCCATATCTTCCACCGTGGGTGTTGCCAAAGTGTCGGGCATGAAGATTCACCCTACGCGCGCAGAAAAGCTACGGGTGGGTAGGCATGTGAGTCCGGTCACGTCCGTCGGTAGGCGGAGATCCGGCCGTCTGCCATGATCGATACATGGTGAGCCGCAAAGTGTGCCTCGCGCAGGAACCGGAGGCGGACAAGCTGTTGTCGGAGGACGACTTCGCCCTCTTGACCGGGATGCTGCTGGATCAGCAGTTTCCCCTCGAACACGCTTTCCGCGGTCCGAAGAAGATCGCCGACCGCATGAACGGTTTCGATATCCACCGGATCGCCGAGGCCGATCCGGAGGAATTCGAGGAATTGGGCGCGACCCCGCCCGCCATTCACCGCTACGGCCGGTCGATGGCCCGGCGCACCCAGGAACTGGCCCGATACGTCGTCGAACACTACGACGGCACCACCTCCGAGATCTGGACCCGCGACGATCCCGACGGCAAGGAAGTGCTGCGCCGGCTGAAGGAGCTGCCCGGCTACGGGGACCAGAAGGCACGCATTTTCCTGGCGTTGCTCGGCAAACAACTCGGTGTGCGCCCGGCGGGGTGGGAGAAGGCGGCCGGCGCCTACTCGGAGCCGAATTCGCGCCGCTCCGCTGCCGATATCGTCGACAACGAGTCACTGCTCGAGGTGCGGGCCTTCAAGAAGCAGATGAAGGCCGCCGCGAAGGAAGCCAAGGCGAAATAGCCCGCGCCTGCGGCGATCCGGCTACTGCGCGGTGTAGCCGCCGTCGACCAGGTGGTAGCTCCCGGTGATGAACGTGGCCGCATCGCTGACCAGGAATGCGACCAGCCCCGCGACCTCCTCGGGTGTACCGAGCCTGCCCAGAGCGTGTTTCTGTGCCAGGAAGGCCTGTGTTTCCTCGTCGAGGTTGGCGCCGAGCAGCGGAGTGTGGATGAAGCCGGGCCCGACGGCGGTGACCCGCACGCCCTGGGCCGCGTATTCCAGGGCCGCGTTCTGGGTGAGGCCGAGCAGGCCGTGTTTGGCCGTCACGTACGCCGAGGAATTCGCGAATCCCACGCTGCCGAGGATCGACGCCATATTCACGATGGCGCCGCCGCCGGCCGCCGCGACCGCCGGAAGCTGTTCGTGCAGTGCGTAGAACACGCCGTCGAGGTTCACCGACAAGACCTTGCGCCAGCCCTCCAGCGAATAGTCGCCGATCAGCGCGCTCTCCCCGCTGATACCGGCATTGTTGACCGCGATCCGCAGCGGTCCGAGTTCAGCGGCCGCCGCGACGCTGCGCTGGACGGTCTCCGGATCGGAGGCGTCGCCGGCGAAGGCCGCCGCCTGTCCGCCCGCCCCGCGAATTTCCTCGACCACCGTATGCGCGTTGTCCTCGTCGAGATCGAACACCAGGACCGCGGCGCCGCTGCGCGCGAGTTCGTGCGCGACCGCACGTCCGATCCCGGAACCGCCGCCACTGACTATTGCCGCACGGTTGCTTACGTCATAAACGGCCATGATCGACACCCTCTCCGAGACATCGGTTAGCTCATGTACGGGGTCCTGATCGCTCGACGCCGAGTGTAGCTACGAGTTAGCGGTTATGGGGCGGGCGGTGCCGAATCGGTGCTGTCCGCACCGCGGCCGTGCGTACGCCGGACTGCGCGCCCGGTCAGCTGCTGCTCGCCGCCGCGGTGGCGAAAGGCGTTGTGGTGACGCGGGTTTCGCGATGGGCGGGCGGCTGCCACAGTCCGCGACGCTGCAGGATCGGCAGGACTCCCTCACCGAACCAGTACGCCTCCTCCACATGCGGATAACCGGAGAGAATGAACTGCGTGATGCCGAGGCGGGAGTACTCGATCAGCCGCTCGGCCACCTCTTCGTGCGAGCCGACCAGCGCCGTTCCCGCGCCGCCGCGCACCAGTCCGACACCCGCCCACAGGTTGGGCGCGATCTCGAGCCGATCGGTGTTGCCGCCGTGCAGTTCCAGCATGCGCCGCTGGCCCTCGGATTCGCTCTGCGCCAGATTCGCCTGCACCCGTTCGATATCCGCCGGATCGACCGCCGACAGCAACCGGTCCGCCTCGGCCCAGGCCTGTTCGGAAGTGTCGCGGGAGATGACGTGGATGCGCAGGCCGTAGTCGAGAATCCGCCCCTGATCGACCGCGAGGCGGCGGATCCACTCCAGCTTCTTGCTCACCGCGAACAGCGGCTCGCCCCAGGTGAGATACGTGTCGGCATAGCGGGCGGCCACGGGTCCGGCGGCGGCCGAGGAGCCACCGAAGAACACCGGCGGAATCGGATCGGGCCGATTGTTCAGTTGCGCGTTGCGCACCTGCAGGTGCTTGCCCTCGAACGTCACCGGAGCACCGGACGCCCACAGCTCCCGCACGATGTGCAGGAATTCGCCGGTGCGCTCGTACCGCTGTTCCTTGTCCAGGAAGTCGCCGTAGGCCTGCTGTTCGTGCGGTTCGCCGCCGGTCACGACGTTGAGGAGCAGACGTCCCCGCGAATGCCGCTGGAATGTTCCGGCCATCTGCGCGGCGAGCGTGGGACTCACCACCCCGGGGCGGAACGCGACCAGGAATTTGAGGGTTTCGGTGGTCTCCACCAGCATCGCCGTCGTCAGCCAGGCGTCCTCACACCATGCCCCCGTCGGCGTCAGCACCGCCTCGAAGCCGTTCTCCTCCGCGGCACCCGCGATCTGATTCAGATAGCGCAGCGACGCCGGACGGTCGCCCGACATCGAGGTGCCGTGACCGCCCGCGACCAGATTGCGGGAATCGCCATAGGTGGGAAGAAACCAGTGGAACGAAAGGCTCATTTCGGACATGATGGCCGACGACCGGAAGTGAGTCACCGGTTGTAATCGGGCTGGTTCTTAATCTGGCCCATCCGCATCGAACGCCCGCAAACTCCACCGATGCCGTGTGTCTGTGCCGGACACGGCAACCTGTGCTGCCGCGTGCCGGCAGTCGGAAAGTCGAGGAATCAAGCAGTGAAGATGAGGAAATTCGCCGTGCTCACGGCGCTGGTCGCGACGACGTTGGGTGCGCTGGCGGGGACGGTTCAGGCCGCTCCGGCCGCCGACGACGGTGTGGTGAACTACCAGGCGAGGTCCACCGAGAACGCGGCCGTCATTTCGACCGATGCCGGGTCGATGGATGTCGAGGACGGCGTATTCAAGATCAAGGCCGCCGATGGGACCACCGTCGCCGGAACGCAATTGACGTTCCGGGTCGACGATTTCGAGTTCCCGATCGCCGCCGATATCTCCGGTCGTACCGCGACGCTGACTCCGCAATTCGATCTGCAGCATGCGGTCTACAAGCCGGTCGCGCTCCCGTTCGAGGACAGCGCGCCGTGGAAGACCCCGTATGAGCGCGAGGTCGCCGCCTTCACTCGTCTCAAGGACACCATCGCTACCGGCGCTGCCATCGGCACCGCGGCCGGTGGTATCGGCGGCGCGGTCATCGGCTGCATCGCCGGCGCTGCCCTCGGTGTCGTCGCCACCGGCGCGCTGGCCACCCTGTTCGGCCTCGGCCCGCTCGGCGGCTGTGTCGCGGGTGCCGCCGCCGTCGGCTTCCTGGGCGTGTTCGCCGGCCAGATCTTCGTGACCGCTCCGGTCGCCATCGCCGCCGTGATCCAGTACTTCTCCACCATCAACGAGCCGTTCAAGGCCCCGGCCAAATGAAGCGGTTACCGGCCCCACCCCTGAGCCGGTAATTATTTCAGCGGTCGAATTGAAGGACCCCCGCACTTTCGAGTGCGGGGGTTCTTTTTTAATTTGTGAGATTCGATTTATTTTTCCCTGTGGAGCTATTCGAATCGACCTGGTTATTAACCTCGTCGCTTTTTCGCATTCACCACAAACTGGATAAAGCCGATGCGGCCGAATGCAATGAGTGATGAGGGAAAAACAGTGAAGATGAGGAATTTTGCCGTGGTCGCGGCCACGGTGGCCGCCGCCGTCGGCGTGACGGCCGGCACCGTGAATGCCGCGCCCGACACACCCGACGAAGGTGTCGTCAATTATCGGGCATCGACGAACGAGAAGTCGACGATCATATCCACCGACGCCGGTTCGCTGGATGTGGAAAATGGTGTCTTCAAGATCAAGGCCGCCAATGGGACGACTCTGGCCGGAACGCAATTGACGTTCCGGGTCGACGATTTCGAATTCCCGATCGCCGCCGATATCGCCGGTCGCACCGCCACCCTGACTCCGCAGTTCGATCTGCAGCACGCGGTCTACAAGCCGGTCGCGCTCCCGTTCGAGGACCAGGCGCCGTGGAAGACACCCTATGACCGGGAAGTAGCGGCGTGGACCCGCCTGACCAGCACCATCACCGCGGGCGCCACGATCGGCACGCTGGTCGGTGGCATCACCGGCGGAGCCGTGGGCTGCTTGCTCGGCGGTATCGCGGGTGCGACCGTCGCCGCGGCCGCGATCGTCGGACTGTTCGGCGCCTTCCTGCCGGCGGCCGTGATCGGCTGCTTCGGCGGCATCATCGCGGTCGGTGCGCTGGGCACGCTGGCGGGCCAGTTGCTGGTCACCGCACCGGTGGCGATCCTGGCTGTCGCCCAGTACTTCACCACCGTCAATGCGCCGTTCAACCCTGCTCCGGCTCCGGCCAAGTAGGGCAGAGCGGTATCCCGCCGGGTGCCCCGGGTCGATCGGCACCGACCCGGGGTACTCGGTTCTCGCGAAACACCCTGTAGTACAGGGTGTTTCGGCACAATCAGCGTGGAACAGGGGTGCCGTCCAAGGTGGCGATCGCGATCGTGGCGGCACGGGCGATCGTCGCATTGTCGTATTCGGCGTCCGGCCGGTCGCGGGTGGACAGGATCGTCAGCACGATCGGCGCACGTCCCGGCGGCCACGCCACGGCGATGTCGTTGCGCGTTCCGTAGCTGCCCGCGCCGGTCTTGTCGCCGACCTGCCAGCCCGCCGGCACCCCGGCCCGGATCAGCGCACCGCCGGTGGTGTTGGCCCGCAGCAGTCCGGTGAGCACGTCGCGATCATCGGCGGCGACCGCCGGGTCGAGCACGTAGTGCCGCAGATCGGCGGCCAGCGCGCGCGGCGTACTGGTGTCGCGCTCGTCGCCGGGCAGGGCCTCGTTCAGCGTGGTCTCGGTGCGGTCCATCCGCGTGGTGGTATCGCCGATGGCGCGCAGCCGCTGCTGCAACCCCTGCGGGCCGCCGAGTTCGGCGAACATCAGATTGCCGGCGGTGTTGTCGCTGAACCGCACCGCGGCGTCCATGATCTCGCGCAGAGTCAGACCCTGGTCGACATGTTGTTCGGTGACCGGGGAATTGGGCAACAGATCGGCCCGGGTGTAGGTGATGCGACGGTCGAGTTCGGCGGGTGGGAGGGTGCTCAGCAGCGCTCCCGCGGCCAGCGCCTTGAACGTCGAGCAATACGGAAACCGCTCGTCCGAGCGATATTCCACGACCCGTCCGGTGCCGGTGTCGAGCGCGTATACGCCGAGCCGGCCGTGCAGGCGAGCCTCCAGATCGTGGAATTCGGCCAGCGATTCGGCGGCGAGCGGAACCGTCGATGTGGGCGCCGCGGTCGATACGGGCGCGCTCGATACGGGCGCGGCGCTTCGATCGGCACCGCAGGCGCTCAGCGGGATGAGCGTGGCAGCGGCCGCGACCAGCACGGCCGAGCGGGTGAAGCGAGGGGGCATCATATGCGTTCCTTGTGGATGGATGGCTGTGAGCGCTCGCAGCAAGAGTGGCAGCCCTCGCGCATGCTGTCCAAGACACCTGTGGCGGTATCCATGCTGTTTCGGCATAGACTGCGCGATCGTGGACATGGTCGCCGCCTGCAAGGCGTTCGTCGCGGTGAGCGGGCTCGGTAGCTTCACCGCGGGTGCGGCCGCCGCGCAGATCCCGCAGTCGGTCGCGAGTCGCCGGATCGCGGCGCTGGAACGGCACTTCGGCGCGCGATTGCTCGAACGAACCTCGCGCACGGCCACATTGACCTCGTTCGGCCGCGATATGCTGCCGTCGGCGCGGCGGCTGGTCGAGGCCGCCGAGGCTCTGGCCGAACATGCCGAGCGGGCCCGGCAACGCCCGTTCCGGTTGGCGCTGCCCGCCACCTGCGGGCCGGTGCCGCTGGCCGCGCTGATCGCCGAATGCCGCGCCGCGCAACTTCGGCTCGAACCGGAGCCGGCCGATCCGGCGTGGCGCGCGGAACTCACCCGCACCCACGAGGTGCGTGCCGCGATCCTGGCTGTCCCCGCCGATCGCGGCGTCTGGCGCGTACCGCTGGGCCTGGCCGACACCACCGGCCCGCACAGCGCGCCGATCTTTCTGGAAACCCTTCGGGTACTCCGCCTTTCGGGAGGGCAACGTCGGCGCGGCGTATGGATACAGCCGGAGGACGATGTGCCGCACATCCGCGATCGGATCACCCGGCTGCGCGATTCGCTCGGCTTGCGCCCGGCTCAGGTGGAGGTCGCGCCGTCGCTGGTCACCGCGGTCGCCGAGGTACTCGACGGCACCGATCTGCTGTTGTGCTCGCCCGCCCAGGCCGCCGAACTGGGCCTGCACTGGCGGCCGATCGGGGAGGTGGAGCTCGCCCGGGGCTACGACATCGCGGCCGGATCGCGCGAGGACGCGGAACGCGTACGCGCCCTGGGCGCCGAACCGATCGGCCGCTGTCTCGGCGTGCCGGACAACGACGTCGCACGCGACGAGCGGAGCTGAACATGGGCGTTTCGACCGCACTGCGCCGCGCGCGCACGGAACTGCACGACGCCGGACTGGACGGCTCGATCCTGGTGCGCGATCTCGACACCGGCGACGAGCTGGGCCTCGACGCCGAACTGGAATTGCCGATCGCTTCGCTGGTGAAGGTGCCGCTCGTACTGGCGACGATGGAACGGGTGATGCGCGGCGAGATCGATCCGGCGGCTCCGATCCGGGTGCTGCCCGGCCGCAGCACGGTGGCCGGCCCGACCGGGTTGAGCAGATTTCGCCATCCGGCCACGGTCGCGGTCGAGGATCTGATGTATCTGAGCATCGCGATCAGCGACGGCGGGGCCACCGACGCCCTGTTCGAGCTGACTCCGCCCGCCGCGGTGACCGCCGAACTGCGCCGCCTGGGCCACGAGGGCATCGCGGTGCGGCATCTGGCCGACGATCTGGTGCGGACCCCGGCCGAGCAGTTCGCCCCGGCCGACGGTCACCTCGCCCATGCCCTGGCCATCGAGGCCGCCACGGCCGGCCGCGGGCATCCGGTCACGCAACTCGACATCAGCCATGCCAACACCGGCACCGCGCGAGCGTTCGTCGATCTGCTCGCCGAAGTGTGGCGGCCGGTGCGGGCCCACCGCGACGCCGCCGCGAGAGTGCGAGAGTTCCTGTCGGGCAACCTGTTACGTCAACGCCTCGCCCCCGATTTCAGCTCCGACGCCACCCGCTGGTCGTCGAAGACCGGCACGCTGCTGAATCTGCGGCACGAGGCGGGCGTAGCCGAACACGCCGACGGGCAAACCCTGGCCGTAGCCGTGCTGACCCGATCGCGGGTACCCGCCGTGGTGCAGCCCGGCGCGGAGGCCGCGATGGCCACCGCCGCGCGGATCCTCCACGACGAACTGCGGATGCGCCCCTCCTGAGCATGTGACGGATAGTTATGTTCCCGCTGCGTGTAACGGGTGAGCGAATCGCGCTGCCGGGTCATCGTCGGGTATGGCCTCCACAGCACCGCAGCAGATCTCCGATCGCGACCTCGACGACATCTTCGGCCCCGTATTCGACCGCATCGCCGCCGGGGCGGTGGCGCGCGAGATCGATCGCCGCCTGGCCTACGAGGAGGTCGACTGGCTACGGCAAGCCGGATTCGGGGCGCTCCGGGTGCCGGCCGAATACGGCGGCTTCGGCGTCAGCGTGCGACAGCTGTTCCGGCTGCTGATCGACCTGGCCGCCGCGGAATCCAATCTGCCGCAGGCACTTCGGGTGCACTTCTCGTTCGTCGAGGATCAGCTGCTGGCCGAGCCCGGTCCCGCGCGCGAGCACTGGCTGCGCGCGGCCGGCTCCGGTGTGCTGGTCGGTAACGCCATCACCGAACCGGGCGTCGGCGCGGTAGACCGCTACCGCACTCGGCTGACTCGTGGCACCGGCAACGACTGGCTGCTGAACGGCACCAAGTACTACAGCACCGGTTCGCTGTACGCCGACCATATTCTGGTCGCGGCAGACCGTGACGGGGAACGGGTGTCGGTGCTGGTCGACGCGAATGCCGACGGTGTGCGCCAGAGCGACGACTGGGACGGCTTCGGGCAACGGCTGACCGCCAGCGGCACAACGGAATTCAACGATGTGCGGATCGCCGAAGAGCGCGTGCTCGGCCCGGGTTACGGCGCGCCCGGCCGTACCTACGCCACCTCGTATCTGCAGTTGGTGCAGTTGTCGGTGCTGGCCGGTATCGCCCAGCGGGCGGAATCCGACGTTCGGGCCTGGGTCGCCGACCGCACCCGCAGCTACAGCCATTCGGTCGCCGATCTACCCCGCCACGACCCGCTGGTACAGCAGGTGATCGGGAAGCTGTCGGCCGCGGCGTTCGGAGCGCGGGCCAGTGTGCTGGCCGTGGCCGACCTGCTGGACGGCGTGCTGGCCGCCGGAGCACAGGACGAGGCCGCGCTGGATGCGGTCGAATTGGCCTCGGCCCAGGCGCAACTCGGTGTGATCGACACCGTCCTGACCGCTACCACCCAGCTGTTCGAGGTCGGTGGCGCCTCGATCACCTCCGAAGATCTGCGGCTGGACCGGCATTGGCGCAACGCCCGCACCATCTCGGTGCACAATCCCGCGGTTCAGAAGGCGCGAGCCATCGGCGACCACCTGCTCAACGGATCCGAACTCCCGTACGCGTGGAGCGCGGGCAGCCGCGCGGGTCAGGTGCGGCGATGACCCGGCGCATCCGTTTCAACGCCTTCGATATGAACTGTGTGGCGCACCAGTCCCCGGGGCTGTGGCGCCACCCCGAGGACCAGTCGCATCGCTACAAGGAGCTGAGCTACTGGACCGAATTGGCGAAACTGCTGGAACGCGGCCGTTTCGACGGCATCTTCATCGCCGACGTGCTGGGTATCTACGACGTGTACGGCGGCAACGACATCGCCGCGTTGCGGCAGGGCGCGCAGGTACCGGTCGCCGATCCGCTGCTGCTGGTCTCGGCGATGGCGGCGGTGACCGAACATCTGGGGTTCGGCATCACGACCGGCACCGGGTTCGAGCATCCCTTCCCGTTCGCCAGGCGGCTGTCGACCCTGGACCATCTGACCAACGGCCGGTTGGGCTGGAACGTGGTCACCGGATATCTACCGTCGGCCGCCGCCAATATGGGTGAGTCCGAACACCTCGACCACGACGAACGCTACAACCACGCCGACGAATACCTCGAGGTGCTGTACAAGCTCTGGGAAGGTTCCTGGGAGGACGACGCGGTCGTGCGCGACCGGGCGCAGGGCATCTACGTCGATCCGGCGAAGGTGCATCACATCGGGCACGCCGGAAAGCACTTCACGGTGCCGGGTATCCACCTGTCGGAGCCCTCGCCGCAGCGGACCCCGGTGATCTACCAGGCAGGCGCCTCACCCCGCGGCGTAGCCTTCGCCGCCGAGAACGCCGAGGCGATCTTCGTCGCCGCGCCGTCGAAACGATTTCTGGCACAGACGGTTACCCGTATCCGCGATGCGCTGGAGGCGGCCGGTCGCGACCGCTACGCCGCCCGGGTCTACGCACTCGCCACGATCATCACCGACGCCACCGACGAAGCGGCGCAACGCAAATACGACGAATACCGCTCGTACGCGAGCGTCGAGGGCGGCCTGGTGTTCATGTCCGGCTGGATGGGTATCGACCTGTCCCGGTACGACCTCGACGACCCGATCGGCGAGGTCAATAGCAATGCGATCCTGTCCGCCGTGGCCGCGTTCCAGGAATTCGACGACGACGGCCGGGAATGGACCGTGCGGGATATCGCGGCCTGGGCCGGCATCGGCGGAATGGGGCCCGTATTCGTCGGATCGGGTACGTCGGTGGCGGACCGGCTCCAGGAATGGGTCGACGAGACCGATATCGACGGCTACAACCTGGCCTACGCGATTACCCCGGGTACATTCGAAGATATTGTGCGGCACGTGATTCCGGTGCTCACCGAGCGCGGCGCCTATCCGCGGGAGTATGTCCCGGGCACCCTGCGCAACGCGCTGTTCGGCGCGGGCGACCGGTTGCCGGCCGACCATCGCGGCGCCCGCTATCGGCTCGGCGGGCCGGGTTCGACGGCGCTGCCGGACGAACAGGTGCGACCGCAGGCGGGCATCACGGCGACGTGACCGATCGGCGGTGCGGGTACATCGATTCCCGGTGATTGCAACTGTCAACGAAAGCCGCTGGCAAGCGCAGTATTTCGGCTATGACGAATCAGAATTCGAAACGCACCGCCGCCATCGTCGGCGCCGGCATCGCCGGTGTCACCGCCGCTCTCGGACTGCAGCAAGCCGGGTTCGACGTCACGATCCACAGCGATCGCGACCAACGCGGTCTGCGTGACGACATCCCCGCCACCGGAACCGCGCTCATCTTCGGTGAGGCCCAGGCCGCCGAAACCGCCCTCGGACTCGACACCTACGTGAATCGGGCCCCGCAGCACACCGGACTCAGCGTGCGCATCGCGGGTCCCGGGCCGGAGCGGCCCGAATTGATCGGATTCGACGGCGATTTCGACGGGTTCGTCGGTATCGCGGTCGACACCCGGCTCAAGGTCGACGAGCGACTGACAGCGTTCGTCGAGGCCGGTGGTCGCTTCGTGGTCGAGAAGGTGACCCCCGAGAGCCTGGACGCCATCGCCGCCGCGAACGATCTGGTACTGGTCGCGACCGGTAAGGCGGGTTTGGCGGAGCTGTTCCCGATCGACACCGAACGGACCGTCTACGACGCGCCGCAGCGCAGCCTGCTCACCGTCACCGTGACCGGATTGGGGTACGACCCCGAGGTTTTCGCGCACCGCAGCACGTCCGGCGGGCAGCACAGCGGATTCTCCATCTTCGCCGAGCAGGGCGAGGCGTGGTGGGGTCCGTATCTGCACAAGGACGCCGGGCCGAGCTGGGCCTTCCTCGGCTGGGCGCGGCCGGGCAGTGAATGGGAGAGCCGGTTCGCCGCCGCGGATTCCGCCGAGTCGGCGCACCGCATCGTGACCGAGCTCTACCGCGACTACATCGACTGGGATCTGCCGGAGGTGCTGGCCACCAAGGTGATCGCCGAGGACCCGCACTCCTGGCTGAAGGGCGCGGTGCGGCCGGTGGTTCGGCACGGTGTCGGCCGCACGGCGGGCGGGCACGTCGTGGCGGCGCTCGGGGACACCGCGGTCGCCTACGACCCGATCGCCGGCCAGGGCGCGCAGAGCGGACTCATTCAGGCGCAGCGGCTCGTCGCGGCCGCCTCCGCGCACGAGGGCCCCTTCGACGCCGAATGGATCGAGGAGCAGTACACCGCGTTCCTGCTGGCCCGCTCCGATGCCGCCGCCAAGGTGACCCGCCTGTTCCTCGGCGATCCGGAGCTGGCCGAGATCGGCAACCGGTTCTTCGCCGCCGCGGCCGTCGACCAGCGCGTCGCCTCGGTGCTGGTGAGCACGCTGCACAAGCCACAACCCCTGCTGCAGATCAACTCGCTCGCCGACGCCGACGCGCTGCTCGAGCGGATCACCGGTGAGGGCGCCGACGAGCTGGTCGCGCGATTCCAGCCGGCGGGCCGGTTCGAACGCTCGCGGTACGGCTCGGCGGTCGCTCCGGCGTAACGGCGGGCCGTTGATCGGAGCACAGCGGCTGATCCGATCCTGAGGATTCAAACCCTCGTCCGGGCGGTTCGGCGGTGTTGAAGTGGAAGTGCGCCGGGTGCACGGTTGCCGCACTCGGCGCACTGACCACGGTTGTACCGACCACGGTTCGCGCACCGAACATCCCGGCCGTCGGCGCGACCGGGTACGGATGTCCCCATCACAGGAGTGTCGATGACCACCGAGAAGATCGCCGAGCAGACCCGGTTCGCCTACTGGGTGCCCAACGTCAGCGGCGGGCTGGTGACCAGCACGATCGATCAGCGCACCGGCTGGGATTTCGAATACAACAAGAAGCTGGCGCGCACGGCCGAGAACAACGGCTTCGACTACGCCCTCTCGCAGGTGCGCTACACCGCCTCCTACGGGGCGGAATACCAGCACGAGTCGACGTCGTTCAGCCTCGCGCTGCTGGGCGCCACCGAGCGGCTGAAGGTGATCGCCGCCGTGCACCCGGGGCTGTGGCATCCGGCGGTACTGGCGAAATTCGGGGTCACCGCCGACCATCTGTCCGGCGGACGCTTCGCGATCAATGTCGTATCCGGTTGGTTCGGCGGGGAGTTCACCGCGCTCGGGGAGCCGTGGCTCGAGCACGACGAGCGGTACCGGCGCAGCGCAGAATTCCTCGAGGTCATCCGCAAGCTGTGGACCGAGGACGAGGTGAACTACGCCGGCGACTTCTACCGGATCCGCGACCTGACACTGAAGCCCAAGCCGCTCAACACGGCGGAGCGGCCGAATCCCGAACTCTTCCAAGGCGGTAACTCGACCGCCGCGCGCCGCAACGGCGGCCGCTACGCCGACTGGTACTTCTCCAACGGCAAGGATTTCGACGGCGTCACCGAACAGATCGAGGATGTCCGGGCGGTCGCGCGCGAGCACAACCGTGAGGTCAAGTTCGGCCTGAACGGGTTCATCATCGCGCGTGACACCGAGGCCGAGGCCCGCGACACTCTGCGCGAGATCATCGAGAAGGCCAACCGGCCCGCCGTGGAGGGTTTCCGCGACGCGGTGCAGCAGGCGGGGGCTTCCACGCGCGACGGCAAGGGCATGTGGGCCGATTCCACCTACGAAGATCTGGTGCAGTACAACGACGGCTTCCGCACCCAGCTGATCGGCACTCCCGAGCAGATCGCCGAGCGGATCGTCGCCTACCGCGACCTGGGGGTCGACCTCATCCTCGCGGGCTTCCTGCACTTCCAGGAGGAGATCGAGTACTTCGGCGCCAAGGTGCTGCCGCTGGTCCGGGAGCTGGAGGCCCAGCGCGAACCCGAATTGGCGGCGAGTCGATGACTGCCGTCGCCGCCGCGCGGATCACCTCCGCCGCCCAGGCTCACGAGACGGCGGCACGTCTGGCCGCGCAGTTCGCGGTCGATGCGGCCCGGCGCGACAGTGCCCGCGAGTTGCCGCATCGGGAACTGGACCAGCTCTCGGCCAGTGGGCTGCTGGCCGTCACCGTGCCGGCCGAATTCGGTGGTGCGGATCTGGCGCCCGCCCAGGTGGCGGAGGTGTTCCGGCTGCTGGCGGCGGCGGACCCGAATATCGCGCAGATTCCGCACAGCCATTTCGTCTATCTGAATCTGTTGCGACTGGCGGGAACTCGGGCTCAGCGGGAACGGTATTTCGGACGGGTGCTCGCCGGCGCGCGGATAGCGAACGCGCAATCCGAGCGCAGCAGCGCGACCATCGCCGAAATCGGCACCACACTGCGTCCCGCCGACGGCGGGTTGAGAATCGACGGAACCAAATTCTATTGTACGGGTTCGCTTTTCGCGGATCTGCTGGCCGTCCTGACCCGTCTGGACGATCCCGACGGGCGCAGCGGCCTGGACCCCGGCGAATACATCGCCTTCCTGCCCGCCGATACCGCGGGTGTGACGATCGTCGACGACTGGAACGGCATCGGCCAGCGCACGACGGGTAGCGGGACCGTGACACTCGAGGCGGTGCGGGTCACGGGTGACCAGCTGATCCCGCGGGCGGCGGCGGTGCGTGCCCCCACCGGTTACGGAGCCTTCGCGCAGTTGCTGCACGTCGCGATCGACGTGGGCATCGCCCGCGGCGCGCTGGACGCGGCCGCGGAGTTCGTGCGCACCGAGAGCCGCCCGTGGTTCGAGGCCGGGGTCGATCGGGCGAGTGAGGATCCGCTGGTGATCCAGCGCATCGGCGAGTTGGCGGTCACCGTGGCCGCCGCCGAGGCGACTTTCGAGGTGGCCGGGCGAGCCGTGGATCATGTGGTCGCACAGACGAACAGCGGCGCACTCGACACCGAGACGGCCACCGCGCTCGCGGCGGAGGCGTCGATCGCGGTCGCCACCGCCAAGATCACCTCCGACCGCGCCGCGAACGAGGTGTCGGCCGCACTGTTCGAGGTGAGCGGAACCCGCAGTGCCGCAGCCGATCTGGGTTTGGACCGGTTCTGGCGCAACGCCCGCACGCATACGCTGCACGATCCGGTGCGGTGGAAATACCAGCACATCGGGCGCGCGGTGCTCAACGGCACCGCACCCCCGTTGCACGGCGTCATCTGAACAGACGTCCGCGAGTGAGTCGAGAAGTGGGTAACCATGTCTGATCTGAGCGAAATACCCTCCGACAGTGCGGGTTTGCGTCGTGCCTTCGCGCATTTCCCGAGCGGTGTGGTCGCGGTCTGCGCGGAATTCGACGGCGTTCCAGCCGGTTTGGTGGTGAGCACCTTCGTGCCCGTATCCCTGGATCCGCCGCTGGTGTCCTTCTGCGTGCAGAACAGCTCGACCACCTGGCCCACACTGGTCGGCGCCCAGCGATTGGGTCTGAGCCTGCTCAGCGCCCACCAGGACGAGGCGGCGCAGCGAATGAGCAGCCGCAACGGTGACCGGTTCGGCGATGTCGAAGTGCATCGGGGAGAGGGTGGTTCCCTCTTCGTCGGCGGCGCGGCGGCCTGGCTGGAGGGCGCGGTGCACACCCAGGTGTCGGCCGGCGACCATCAGGTCGTCCTGGTGCAGATCACCCGCCTGGCTACGCGCTCACAGCACGAACCGCTGGTCTTTCACGGCAGCCGATTCCGCCGCCTGCATCCCGGCGCAGATCCGGCCTCAGCCGAGGTCGCGTAACCCGTCCGGTCCCGGCCGCGAGGGCCGGAAACAGAGCCGCCGCCGCGGTCCGGGATCGGGAGCGGTGTGATCGAGCACCGCGGAGGCGAGCCCGCGCGCTCGCATGCCGGCGCGGTCCATGTCCTGGCTCAGCGCGTCGAGATGAATCAGTGTGTGCCGCAGCAGAATAGGCCCGATGTCGGCCGGTTCGACGCAGGCGTCGTGATAGGCCCGCACTGCCCGCGGATCCTCGGTGAGCGCGGCGATGCCGCCCAGCCGCACCCGTTGCGTCAATCCGGTCCAGACCCGCTCGTCCTCCGCGTTGCGCAGATCCCGCCAGCCCCCGCGGTAATCCAGGTCGCGGATGATCGCATCGGCCGGTTTGCCGGTCCTGGTCTCACCGACGACCGCCCAGAGCGCCAGCAGCCAACTCAGGGCCCAGAGAACGGTGTCCGGCTCGCGGCGGTACAGCGTGTGCAGATCCGACCACGCCTCGTACTGGGTGAGCAGATTGGCCCAGTCGAAGACCAGCGTCTCGACCTCGCGCAGCAGCGGAGCGGGCAGGTCCTCGTCCGAGGGCCGCACGATCTCGACCGCGCGGCCGGAAACCGGATCGCGCAGTTCGACCATGTCGGTCTCGGCTGTCGCGACCCATCTATACGGTTCCCCGGCCATCCTTCGGATTGAGCCACGAATTCGCCGGGGGTGCAAGCAGAACGCCCGTGATGTCCGAAACCGGTGTCGCGGCGCGGCGCGCGGTCCGCCCCGCGACACCGGCCCGGATCAGGGCTGTCCGCTCACGACCGCGTTGACGGCGTCCAGGAACGGCTGGCCGCCCATCGCGTATCCGCCCGCGATGGCGCCGACCACCATGCCGATCGGCCCGGTGATGATGCTGAAGAAGCCCATCCCGAGGACGGCGCCGATCAGGCCGCCGAGCACGCCACCGGCCACCAGGCCGACAACGTTCTGATTGATTTCGTTGGTCAGCCGCGCCATCGAATTGATCGGCTGCATCTCGCCGATCTCGGTGGCGGTGGCCTTGGGCTCGAGCACGACCTTGTGCCCGTCGTCGCTGATGTGTTGCGCGACATGGACCGTGCTGCCGGCCATCCGGTACGTCAGCGGCACCGTGACGAGGTCGGCGCCGTTGTCGGACTTCAGGGCCACAGCGGTCGCGTCCTTGTCGACCTCGAATCGCCCGTGCTCGACGACCGCGGTCAGGACCCGCGAAAAGTCGCTGAGCACAGCGTGATAGGTGACTCCGCGGTCGGTTCCGGAGGTGGTGATCTCTTTGGCGGCGGCCGGTGGTGCGGCCGGGGGACTGGCGTTCACGGTTCCCGCGGTGATCCCGACCGTGGCCACCGCCAGGATCGAGGTTGCGGCGAACGTGCCGAACTTCATTCAGGATTCCTTCTCACGAGACTTCCGGCCGAACGGTCCGGACGAAAGCTGACAATAACGCGTCGAACGCTAATTGCCAGACTTGGTAATTCCGGAACCCGAACGGCGGCATTGTTGTGCGATCGTGATCAAGTAATTTAGTGAAAAAGAAACCTTTTTATTTTCGATGCGTCGGGCCCCGCCGCCGCCTCGACGCGAACGCCCGGATGGTGTATGCATTTGCGAGGTCTGCAAATTCGCAAGTGTTCTTCGATCATCGTTCGGGGTGGTTCGAAGCGTTACCGCTCTGGAGGACGAGTACGTGTCGCGCCGACGTGTTCAAGCCGGTGTCACCCTGACGGGCTTCGTGATTGCCGCCGCGCTGTCGGCGGCATGTCTGATCGCCGCCGCGCTGTCGTTCACCGCCGGCCGGCATCATTCGGACGAAACGCGTGCCGCGGCAGCGGTATCACCCACCACCACGGTCGCGCCCGTGGCCGCCGAGACGCCCGCCCAGCCGACCGCCACCGGTGTCACCTCCTCGGCGTCGGACGAGCCGCTGGTGCTGAACAAGGGTGCCGATCAGAAGCATCCGGGCGAGACGGTGGCCGTCGGCGATTGCGTGGCCGCGGTGGTCGCCACGCCCGACGCCGGCGCTCCGGTGCAGAAAACCGCTTGCGCCGGTACGGATTCGCGCTACAAGGTCACCGCGAAGGCCGTCGCGGGCGCGCACTGCCCGGCCGATGCCGACCGCTCGGTGGCCGAGACGCTGCCCGGCGGTGCCACCGACACCCTCTGCCTCGACTTCAACTGGGTCACCGGCGCTTGCATGAATATCGCCGACGGCAGTCCCACTCCCGTCGACTGTGCCACCGCAGCCCCGGGCCGGGTGCGCGTGGTGGAAATCAAGAACGGCACCACCGACGTCAACAGCTGCTCCGACGGTGACCGCGGATTCGTCTACAACGAAAGGCGTTTCGTGGTCTGCGTGACGCACTACTGAGTGTCGCGCGCCGGGGCCGGCAGCAGTTTGCTGAACTCGCGGTTGGCAATTCGCGCCACCAGCTCGTACGGCCACGCGAACTTGCGAGCGAACCAGTAGCCGATGCGAATATCGGGCGAGGTGTGCACCAGGAAGCGGTTGTGCCGGACGCCGGAGATGATCCGGTCGGCGACCTTCTCCGGCGTCACCGCATGCCCCTCGAACAGTTTCACCATCCGCCGCACCCGAGGATCGTCGCGATCCACGCCGACGATCTGCACGGTGCCCACCAGCGGCGTGCGC
This sequence comes from Nocardia sp. 852002-20019_SCH5090214, assembly GCF_001665865.1. NCBI lineage: Bacteria > Bacillati > Actinomycetota > Actinomycetes > Mycobacteriales > Nocardiaceae > Nocardia > Nocardia sp. 852002-20019_SCH5090214. The sequence continues at coordinate 24,832 of NZ_LZMK01000148.1, forward strand.
ACCGCCCCGGGCACCACCAGGCTCACGCCGATGTCGTGGCGCTCCAAGTCGAATCGCAGCACCTCCGACACTCCGCGCAGCCCGAACTTCGCGGCGCTGTAGGCCGCATGCCACGGCAGCGCGAGCAGCCCCGCGGCCGAGGACACGTTGACCAGGTGTCCGCCGCGCCCCGCCGCCACCATCGGCGGCACGAAGTTCTCGATGATGTGGATCGGGCCCATCAGATTCACATCGACCATCGACTTCCAGTGGCGGTGCTCGAGATTCTCGACCGTGCCCCAGGTGGCGATGCCGGCGATATTCATGACCACGTCGAGGCTGCCGTACTCGTCGTGCACCCGCTTCGCCCACGAGGTCACCGCCTCGTAATCGGAGACGTCGAGCACCTGCGCCTCCAGCACCTCACCCCCGCCGGCGCGGATCCGCGCCGCCGTCTCGGCCAGCCCCTCGGCATCGATATCGGTCAGCACCAGCCGCATCCGCGCCGCGGCCGCAGCGACCGCGGTTGCCCGGCCGATCCCGCTGGCCGCGCCGGTGATCAGGCACTTCCGGCCGGTCAGATCTTTCATCGTGGTCTCCCCTTATTTACGAACACTGTTGTTCACAATAGAGGTTTTTCCTCGCGGCACCAGACACCCTAGGGGGCTTCTCGGCCACCCCGTCCGTTTGAACCGGTTTGATAAAGTCGGCCGACCAGGTGCAAGCATGATCAACCGAAGGGGGCGGACGGTGGCTGCTCGCCGACTCGCGATAGTCCTGCTGGCGGCAGTTGTGCCGATTCTGGCCGCGTGCAACGACGGGAACGACGGGGGTAACGGATCCACGACCAGCGCTGCGGCGGTGAAGTTGTGGGATCCTTGTACGCAGATTCCGGATGATGTGTTGCGGAAGGCGGGGGTGGATCCCGCGACGAAGGAGAGCGGGATCGCGGGGGTGCATCAGAGCGGGTGGGAGATCTGTAACTGGAAGGGGAAGCAGTACACCGTCAACGTGCTCTCCGGTAAGCGTTCCCTGCAGGAGATCCAGAACAAAGAGGGCAACGTCGACTTTCAGGACGTGGTACTTGCCGGACGGAAGGGACAGCAATACCGGGTCGAGGGTGCATCGAAGAACGACACCTGCGACGCCGTTTTCGCTGCTCAACAGGGGATCGTCGAAATTGTGATCACCAACAGTCTCATCGTCGACAATCCTGGTGATCCGTGCGCCACACTGCACCACGTCGGCGAACTGCTCGTCCCTCTGATGCCGGAGTAAGTGTCGAACCAGAAGGGGAGGAACAGACATGGCCGGTGAAGTAGAGACTTGGAAGAAGTTCGCCGAGCAAGCGCGCGGAGGCGAGCTGTATCTGGATGACGAAGCCGTTGCTCGTGAGTGCCTCGCGGCGTGCGACACACGGCTGACAGAGCTTCAAAGCCTGTTCAACGTTGCGCAACTGACTCAGCGGGTCTCCGGTTTCGGCGACTTCGACATGGGCCACGCCCTCGAAGGCGGCTACCTGAAACAGGCTACCGGCGAACCGAATTCGATCGACCAGGTCATCAAGGACCACATGGAAACCGTCAAGAACATGCGCGAGGTGATGGCACAGTCCGTCAAGCACCTCACCGGCCAGGACGTCGCCGCCGCCGGACAGATCGCAGCCACCGACACAGCGGGCAGGTAGTCGTCATGAGTTTTCTGCCGGAGGGGTTCAGCTCGTTCGTCGGTGAGGTCCTGACGAACTGGACGCAGGGGCGAGATCCCTCGCATATCCAGAATCCGTATGAGCTGCAGGGCAAATTCAACACCACCCGCGACAGCGTCCGAAACGACGCTCGCGCAATCGGTTTCGAGGGTGATTTCCGCACGCCGTCGGTGCAGACCACCGACAACTTCGAACGACACGACCTCGCGACCTTGCGGGAGAAGGTCGACAAGATCGACCTCGAGGCGGTCAACAACCTGAAGGATGCCTGGAACAAGATCGGCACCCAGGAAACCACCTCGTTGACGACGTTTCAGCAGGCCATGGGCAAAGCCACCAACGAGGGCATCTGGCGTGGCCAGTCGCGCAATGCCGCCGCGAAGGCGGTGACGGACTACACCTCGCAGGCGTCCAAGGTCGCCAAAGCCGCAGCGCTGACCAGTAACAAGTTGTCGGAGCTGGCTACGGGCCTGGCGCCGACGAAAACCTTGGTGCCGCATGTGCCGGGCCATCGGTCCGGAGTCAGCAACGCGGTGAATCTCGTGGTGGGGAAGGGCTGGCGAGACGATGTCACGGCCTACAACAATGCGTATACCGAGGCCAAGCGGGTATTGACCACGGTTTACGCCCCGGTCGTCCACGAAAGCGATACCGGCGTCCCGGTCATTCCGAAACCGAACACGCAGGATCCGGCCGGGCCGGGCGACCAGCCGCCGCCGTCCTCGTGGCGCCCAGGCGGTAACGGTCCGGGACCATCCGGTCCCGGCGGCACGCACGACACAAATCAGCCCAAGCCGGGTGATCAGAATCAGAACGGCCAAGGTTCGAATTCGCAGACATCGCAATCGAATCCGTCGGGGAACGGCCAAACGGACGGCTCGCAGAACGCCGGTGATCAGGCTCGTACCGATCCCTCGTCGGCGACGACTCCCTCCGGCCTCGACCCGAGCTCGCTCGGTTCCTCGGGTTCGTCCCTGCCGGGCGGCAGCGGCAGCGGTCTCGGCGGTGGCCTCGGTGGAACCAACGGCCCGAACGGACACGGCAGCAGTGTGCCCGGGGGAGTCCAGCCCGGCGCTCTGGCGGGGGCCGGGGGACGCGCGACGGCCTCGGCGGCTCGCGCCGGCGCCAGCGGTATGCCCGGGATGGGCGGTGCTGGACGCGGTAAGGGCGACAAGGAAGAAGAACGCACCAAGAGCGTCGCCGACTACTTGATCAACCAGGAGAACGGTGACGAGTTGACCGGCATCCCGGATCTTCCGAAGACCGTTCCTCCGGTCATCGGGGAGTAGTGGCGGTCGTGGGCAGGAGGGCGGGGCGATGAGTGACAGAAAATGGCGGTTCGATGCGGCCGAATTCCGTGTGCTGTGGGACGCGACAGGGCGCGATGTGCTGCCGTACCCACTGGCACACCGGTTCACCGCCGAGCCGACGCTGGAGGATGTGAACCGGACGCGGCAGCGCATCGCGCAAGTCCTGCTGCCGCAATTGGACGAGGACCTGGACCGCGCAATCCGAGTGCTGTTCGATCCCGAGGTCCGCGTCGAGATCGCGGGGTTCCGCGGGCGCGGCCGTGAACACCGAATCCGCGTCCACGCCGCCGTGCGTGATCGCCACGGCGTGATCGCGGTGCAGGAACCGGGACCGGAGGATACGGTCGGCGGGGCGGTACACCTCTCCTTTCTCGAATCCGATCGGGTCGCGGCCGCGGTGATCGCGGAATTGCCCGAATGCGCTGAGGGACAAGGCAAACCGCTGAACATTCCGGTCGAAGACCTGGAAACTTCCGCAGCTCACGTCCGTGATCCGTGGGTCGTCGGCCCGAAGGAACAACTGGCGCGCTTCCTGAAACGCCCGACCACCGCGAACTTCCACATCGCGGCCTATCCGTGGGGCAGCCCCGACAATCGGCATACGCAGGGCCGCAAGGACTTTCAGATCACGGATTTCGTGGACGACGGTCGGTACGCGATCTTCGGCGACCGCATCCTGCGCATCAAGCCGACCGATTCCAGGCGGATGACCGCACAGGTGCGGGACATGATCACCCGCACCACCACGGAGGTGCGCGACGGAGTGCATCCACGCCCCTGAGCCGCAGCGGCGTTTCACTTGTCGAGCCATTGCCGGATCCAATCGAGAGTCGCTGCGGGATAGATGATTTCACCGTCCTCCGCGTCTACCAGCGACCACCTCTCGGGCAGCGCCGGATCGCGCACGAGTCGATAGCCGGCCTTCTCGGCGCGGGAGCCGAGTGCGCGCAGACGCGCGGTGGAGTCCTCTGATGTCATCTACGGCCTTTCGCCTCGATGCGTGCGGTCGTGGAATGCAGGGAACGACGACCAGTACTCGTGCCTGATCGCATCCCAGAGCGGAGCCAGTTTCGGCAGTTTGTCCCGCATATCCGCAAGGTCCGGCGCCTCTTCCGCAGTGGAGGCAAGTATCGGCGCGGAATCGGAACAATTGCGTACGAGCAGGATTCGAATGGCCCGTCGGTCGAGCCGCCAGATCGCCAGCCACTCGCCGGCCTGGGTGTGGTGTTCGTGCATCGCGAGACCGACCCGTCGGCTATTCGATTGCGGTATATCTCCTGGCCCGGTGCGGTGTTAAGATCGCATCGTACGTGTGTGGGGATGTTCTCGTAACCAGTTGTGCTACTTCAATATTCGTCGGCATCGTGTCGTACCGTCCTCCGTGGTCGACCCGATGACCGAGGCTCCAGGAGCCACCACGCGTCTCGCGTCCGTGCGATTCGGTAGTGTCCCGGCCCAACACCGCATCTTCGTCGCCAACCTTCTGCGGATTTATGGAACCGGGCCTCCCCGGTCATCGGGGCGCGTTCAGTAGACACCAGAAAAGCGTTGCCGCACCGCAGTTTTCGATCTGCCGGACGTAAGACGTCGGGCGTCCAGCATGGGGCGGTCCAGCATATACGGGTCCGAACTGGACCACACGCGATAGGGAGGCTGACGATGGCAGGTGGGTCCACTCTTCCCCGGCGGGCATTGGGGCGACGAATGCGCGAATTGCGCGCCGCTGCGGGAAAGAGCCAATTGGCCGCCGGGCTGGCGATCGAGGTCTCGAAACAAGGCATCGGCCGCTTGGAGGAGGGGCAGGTAGTCCGCATCAGCACGGCGCAGTTTCGGGACCTGCTGGACTTCTATGCGGCGGACGCCGAGACGAAAGACGAAGTGCTGGGGCTCCTGCAAGAGGTCAAGGCGGCTAAGGGAAATACCGGCAGTAGTTGGTGGCGGGCCTACGCCGACGTGGTGAATCCCCACTTCGATCACTTCATGAGTCTCGAGCAAGCGTGCTCTCGTTTGACTGCGTTTACGCTCGCGCTGTTGCCCGGACTGCTGCAAACAGCCGCGTATCGCCGATCGGTTGTCGCAGTTAACGATCCAGACATGTCAGAGATCGACGTGGAACGCCGACTCGAGCTGACCGCAAGGCGGCAGCACCGCCTCACCGACGACCCGAACTTCTCGCTGGAGGTCTTGCTGTCAGAGGCAGCCTTGCGCCATCAGGTCGGCGGTCGGGCAACTATGTGCGGACAACTCCATCACCTCTCGGAACTCGGTCGCCTGCCGAACGTGACGCTGCGTGCCATCCCCTTCGACGCGGGCATGCATCCAGGAGTTGTCGTCCAGTCCTTCACGCTCTTCGAATTTCCATGCCTCGTCAACGGGCGCGTACCGGAGCCTCCCGTGGTCTTCGTGGAGGGATTCACCGGTGCGCTGTTCTTGGAGGACAACACCGTAATCAGGCGTTACGCGGAGGCATCGAGCGATCTGCGAAAGGTAGCGTTGAGCGAGGATGACACCAGGCTGCTGGTGCGTCGAATCGCAGAGGAGTACGCGGGTGATTAGAGACTCGACTGAGGGCCACTGGGTCAAGAGCAGCTACAGCCAGGGCGGCGGCGACTGTGTAGAAGTAGCCCACCTCGACGACAACACAGTCGGAATACGCGACTCCAAGGACCGCACCGGCCCAACCCTCCTCTTCACCCCCACCGAATGGGACACCTTCACCACCGCCCTCGACGCCGGCAGATTCGACAGCCCCACCGCCTGACGAGTCGAACCCCCTCGCTTCGAGAGCTTCGGGCGTTCCACGGCGCGATAACACAGTCGCAGCGCGGCCCACAAAATAGTGCGCGGTGGCCGATATGCCAGAACTCGAACTACTCCGAGAAGTACTCTTCTGCAGCGGCAATCGCAAAGCGGACGAACTCGGCATCCGCTTGCCCGTAAATACTCACAAACAGGTCCCCGGGCGAGTTGTCTTGCTCACTGACAACCACAATCGGAGTCGACTTACCTTCTTCCCGGAATTCCAATTCATCGCACTCATCGCTGACGTTTGCAATGGATGTAACGGAGATCCGGCGCCCGCGGAATACCCTTGAAGTCAGCATGCAGTTCCCCTATGCAAAATGTTCCGGTGGGATTTATGAGATCAGCCGACAACGTGGACGATCCAAACCGCATCTTTCGCGTGATTTCGGCGTGCACTCCGTCTCTTGGGTTCCGTCCCTACCGCAGCCCAGGAAGTCGCGGACGCTCGAGCTACTCCCACTGCGCATGTATGTCTGCCGATTCGATGTATAGACGCCCGTTGGTGAGTTCGATTTCGTGCGTACAGCCGAGGTCGGATGGAAGTACCTCATCCAACATGACGATTCCGATCCCTCCTGCGAAGTAGCCTTCATCGGTTATCTGGAAATCGATCGACGATGCCGAACGATACGTTAAGGTCAGTCCGGCTTCGTGCTTATACGTATTAGGTCCGAATCGGAGCGTCAAGTCTGCGTTTTCTTGTTGTGAAATACTTTGTAGGTTCAGGTCTTTGACGCATCGCAGACTGTGAAAGTCGTAGTGGTCACTATCGGAAGCGAACAGCCATGCGCCAGGTAGTAGATGCTCTTGAAGGTCACCTAATGCATACAGATAGCGTGAAGCATCAAGGTGGAACCCGATAGCAGTCTCTTCGACCTTTACGTATTTCATCGCACGGTTGTTAGGGTTCGGTTGGCTTCGAAGCGTCGAAGGAGGTGGTGTCGGTGCCAGTAGCGCTTTCCCATGCCGATTCGAATTCTTGGCGTCGTATTTCCCAGGCCTGAATATCTGGCTCGGATGATATTTCGGCAATTGAAGGGAAAGGTGCCTCGGCCAGAAATGCCTTACCGGTCTCGGAAGCCGCGGTCGCCCAGTCCGTGTGGCCGTCCTTGTAAATTTGGACCTTCCTTGTCTCGTAGCGATCTTTCCCTATCTCCGAGTAAAAGTACTCCGGTTCGTCCGGGTCGCAATGGCTCCACCTGACCTTGACGCACTCCATGTTGCGGTTCACTGTTGCGCGGTCGTCATTCGGTCGAATATGGCAGATTCAGGCCGGCATCATTCATCATACGTTCGTAGGCTTCAAGCATCGAACGAGCGGTATTCAACGCCATATCGACCGCATACTGCGCTTCGTCGGCGTCGCCCTTCTGAAGTTCCTCGCGCGCTTCGGCAAGTGTTTCCGCCAGGATGCTCAGGCTGTCGCCTTGCACGAGGAGCCCTGGAAACTTTCTTCCACTCCAGGACACGAGGGAATAGTCACCTTCAGTGTTCAGCAGTTCAGCTTGCGTATTCATCGACACCTGTTCTTTAGTTCGGGTGGAACGTCACAAATGGCATGCCTTCGGCCAACCTGCCGCGGAAGATGTCTATCCTTCTACCGTAGCCCAGTTCAGTCGAACCCTGAGGTAGAGAACTTTGGATTCGACTGCGCGTTCGCGAGTTTATCCCTTCGATTACGTAGTCCCAATCCGACCAAGGGCCAGCTGTTCCGGAGGCGCGACTACCGACAACATGAATCGTAACACCGCGAAGATTCGCTGCATTCTGAATCCTACGAGCATCCTCAGGAGAGATATTATCGATGTGCCCGCCGTTACCGTAGGTCGGCTTTCTGCACTCCTCCGGAGTCAATCCTAGAGGGTCGGACCAAGTCGTTGGATTTTGCACATAAGTTGCGGTGTTCGGCGCCGCATCCAGGCCCAGAGGATCTGCGGATTGGTAGCGGCCTGTCGTTGGATCGTAGTAGCGGTGATAATTGTAGTGAAGGCGGGTTTCTGGGTCATGATATTGTCCGGCGAAACGGATGGCCGTCGCCGCGCCGCCATACCACTCGGTTGTCCCCCACAGACTCTTTCTGGCTGTAGCGACAATCGTGAACGAGTGTGGCTCTATAAGGTCGGTGGGGGCTCCTGTCAGGTCGGTGACGACTGCGAGAAATTCGCGTCTCACTGCGTCGCGGCTGCTCTGGGTTATTGGGGTGTAAGCGCCGGCCTGGTACGTCCAATGAAGTGTGCCGGAGGAGCCCGCCTCCTCGATGAGCTGGGTGCGATCCCAGGTGTACTCGACCCACGCGATAGCAGCGTTGTCGACAATGTGCTGCTTGGAAAGGCGCCTTCCGAGGGCGTCGTATGTGTAACGCCACCACTCCTTCCCCGGCGTATACACGTCCGTCAGCTGATCGAATCCGTTGTACCGGAAGTGCCAGATGTCCGGCTTACGCGATAGCCGCGTCACCTCCTTCCGGATCATCCGCCCAGCCGCATCGTAGAAGTATCGAGTCCGTCCGTTGCGGATCAGGAGGTTGTTGCGGTACTCGCGGCGCCCGTCCGGGGTCTGTCCTGGGACAGGCGTGGACGCGGGGGGGGGGGGGGTGGTGGGG
>NZ_LZMK01000149.1:0-1299 GCF_001665865.1 Nocardia sp. 852002-20019_SCH5090214
GCTGCCACCGAACAGCCGGGACGCGCTGGACTCCCACCGCACCTCGCCGAGGACCTCGACCTGTCGAAAGTCGGAATGTTCGGTCACTCGCTAGGCGGGTCGACAACCGTGCAAACGATGCACGACGACCACCGTGTCCGTGCCGGCGTCGATCTGGACGGCCCGATCCTGGGCTCTGTCGCCGCGGACGGTCTCGACCGGCCGCTGCTGATGCTGGCCAGCGACACCTCGCCCTGGTTCGGCAATCCGGGCTGGGAACCGCGCTGGGCAACCAACACCGGGGTGAAGATCCCCCTGCGCATCGCAGGAACCCAGCACATGTCGCTGTGCGACCAGCAGATCATCCTGCCGCAACTGACCACGGCCGGCCTGCTCGAGCCCGCCAAGAAGGCCGAAGCAGTCGGCACAATCGACACGGCCCGTTCGATCGACCTGCAACGGGCTTACCTGCTTGCCTACTTCGACGCCACCTTCAGCCAGCCTGGCACCGACATTGCTCAAACGATCGCCAGGCTCGCTCAGCCGGAGATGCTTCCTCACCCGTGAAGCACCCGCCGGTTACTCGCCGCCGAATGCGGCGCTGGTGGTGGCGGCGAAGTCGATTTGGCGTCGTGCGTTCGACAGTGTGCTGACCACGGAGGTGCCGACCGGGCCGGTGCGGTCGTAGAGGGTGGCGCTGCCGATGGACACGCCCGCCGAGGCGATGGTGTTGTCGGCGCGTAGTCCGAGTTCGCAGCCGATCGGCAGACGCGAAAGAGCCACGGTCACATCGGCGTTGATGTAGCCGGCGCCTTCGGTGCCCCAATGACACACGTGGTTCGTGGAGTCACCCAGGATCGCTGCGCGCTGGAACCCAGTGATCGGTTCCCCGGCGACCAGTGGTGGCAGGTTCTGCCAGAAGATTTTGCGGTCGGCGTTTTGATTCGCCGCGAAATCCTCGGACCAGTCGCGATCGCCGCTCTTGAACAGCGGCGGCGTCCCGCCGGGCACAGCACTCTCCTGCGGCGGAACCGGCAGCGGTTCGTCTCGGCTCCAGAGCTGGCCAGGCGGTTCGGTCCCGGTGGTGAGGAAAACGGCTGTCGCCCTCACACGTTGCTGACCGTCTTGCGACAGTGCCGCGTCGGCAACAGTGATTCGAGATCCTCGACGGACCACCGTGCTGCGCAGATCGAACGCGGCGTTGTCGACCGGTTGATACAGGTCGACTGTGAGTCGAGCGGGGATGAAGCCCTCCGGGCAGTGGGTCTCGAGTTCCCGGGCGAGCATGCCGGCCACGGCTGTTCCGCTCAGTTTGGTCGG
>NZ_LZMK01000150.1:0-1676 GCF_001665865.1 Nocardia sp. 852002-20019_SCH5090214
CGAGTCCTGCACCTCCTGCATCTCCTCGAATCCCGAGGGCGCGACGAAGATCCGGTCGCGCGTGCGGGCCGGAACGATGACGTCCTCGAGGGCGAGCGAGCGCTTCGCCCGGCGGTCGAGCACATCGGCCAAGGTGCCGGCGGGCGGCTTACTGCGAGCGTTGTACCCGGTCAGGTGGCTGGTCGTGTTGCCCTGCGGATCGACATCCCCCACGAGGACGTCCTCCCCCGCCGCAGCCGCGGCGTGGGCGAGCGCGCCCGTGATCACGGTCTTGCCCGGACCGCCCTTCAGATTCATCACCGCAGTAACTGTCATCGCGAACCATCCTGGAGTGCCGGGGAGCAGGACACCGGAACCATACGACAGCTACAACCCATATGGCGTATAGGACGCGCGGCTCAGTAGCGCGGGTAGGACCCATATGGGCTATATGGCAATTCCGCTACCTGCATCTATTCCCGCTGCGTGGCGGTCCGCCATATGGCCGGTAGAGCATCTAGCCCGCTGGACTGTATAGCCCATATGGCTGATATGTCCCATAGCGTCCATCGTTATTTCGTTTCGTTAAAACGTAATAACAATAATAAATAACGATATAAACGGAACGAATATGGTATGATTGATGAATGAGCGATCAACCAGAGTCCGCCGGTCACGGCACGTCGGCGTCCGCCGACCAGCGCGCTGACCTGCGTGTTTGCAAGTTCCCGGTCGGCTACGACCCGGAGACGGAGGAATTCGAGGAGGCGGGACATCCGCTGCCGCCGGTCGAGGGGCGCGGCCGGCCGGTGGATTACTGCGGTGAGCAGCACGTCGACCCGGACGGGGTGCTGCGGGTGCACAGCCGCGCGAACGCGTTCCAGCGCAAGCGGGAGCTGAAGTTGGAGGCAGCAGAGTCCGGTGCGTCGCAGCGTCGCCGGTCGGCGGGGCGCCCGGTCACGTCGGCGCGGGCGACGCTGGCGGATCTGCTGGCGCGGTGGGAGATGGTGACCACCGCACACCGCGATCAGCTGATCTCGATCGTGGAGGCCGCCCAGCAGGTGGTGGCCACCGCCGGCGATCCGGACGCCGCCGCCGCCGAGGTCGCCGCGGTGCGCCGCGAGGCGAAGGCCGAGGTCGACGCCGCGACCACCCGCGCCGACGAGGCCGAAGACGATGCCCGCACCGCCCGCCGGGAGCTGGCGGCCGCGCTGGAGGACAAGACGCTGGCCGAGGGGGCGGCCGAGGACGCGATCGCCGACCGCGACGCCAAGGTCGCGGCGGCCGAAGCCGACGCCACCGCCGCCCGCGCGGCGGCCGAGGCGGCCGAAGCCCGCGCCGAGCAGATCCAGATCCAGGCGCAGCAGCAGATCGCGGCCGCCGAGCAGCAGGCCCGTGAGCTGGTCGAATCCGTCCGCGCGGAGGCCGCCGCGACGATCGAGTCCGCGGAATCAGCAGCCGCGGAACAGATTCGGGCTGCGGAGCAGGCGCGTCGCGAGGCAGAATCGGCTCAGCATCGCGCCGAATCCGCCCAGGCCGCTGCCGAGCAGGCCGCTACCGATGCCCGTTCCGACGCCGACCGGGTACGTGACCAGCTCGACCGTGCCGTCGCCGATGCCCGTTCCCAGGCCGAGGCCTCCCGCGCCGAGATCACCGCACTGCGCGAAGAACTCGCGTCCGTGCGGTCGGAGGCCCGC
>NZ_LZMK01000151.1:0-91627 GCF_001665865.1 Nocardia sp. 852002-20019_SCH5090214
TACGCGTCGTCGGTCGGCGCGTATTCCCCTGCGCACCACGATGATCCCGTCGGCGAGGACTGGCCCACGGAGGGCTGGCCTCCGGCCGGGTACATGCGAGAGAAGGCCTACGTCGAGCGTCTACTCGATCTGTTCGAGAACGAGCATCCGGACCGGCGCGTGGTGCGGATGCGGCCCGCCTTCACGTTCCAGCAGGCCTCCGCGAGCCAGCAGCGCCGCCTGTTCGCGGGCCCGCTGGTTCCGGGCAGTGTGCTGCGCCCGCCGCTGATTCCGGTGCTGCCCGTGCCGGCGGGTCTGCGGCTGCAGGCGGTGCACGCCGACGACATCGGCAGCGCCTACAGTCTCGCCATCGTCGACCCGAGTGTGCACGGCCCCTTCAACCTCGCGGCCGATCCGGTGATCGACCGCGCGAAACTCGGCGTATTGTTCGATGCGCCAACGGTTTCCGTACCACCTGGGGCCGTGCGAGCCGCCTTGGCAGTCGGCTGGCGCCTGCGCCTGGTCCCCGCCCCGCCCGACCTGTTCGACGCGATGATGCGCCTGCCGATCATGGATACCACCCGGGCCAGGCGCGATCTGGGCTGGACGCCGCGCATCGACGCCGTGTCCGCCCTGCGCGAAGTCCTCACCGGTATGAGTCACGGATCCGGCGGCGCCACACCACCATTGGCGTCCGACGCCGGCGGGCGGCTGCGGGTGCGAGAATTCGCCTCCGGTGTCGGCGGCACCGACCCGGTCGACCGCTGGGGCGCGGACCTGTGAGCGTCCCCGCGCGCCCCGACCACACGCTGAACCACGCGTTTCGCCACCGCGTGGCACCGCGTGTTACTTGCTACGAGAGACCTTGCCCCGAAGCCGAGTGTCGCTCGTTCCGCCGTACTCCTCATAGTGATAGGTCGCCGAGACCACCCGGCTACTGCCGTCCTCACACTTCGGATCACGCAGGCGAGTAAACGCGAACCCGCTGCCGGTACCGGGCTGATGCAGCAGCAATTCGGTTGCCGGCGGACCCGACCGAAACGGCAGCTCGTCTCGGAACGACAGCGCGGTCGGCGGGGTGGTTTCGACGCTGCCCGTGCCGTTACGCAGAGTGACCAGGACCCCGAACACGTTGTCCGGCCCGTTCTTCGGCGGAGACCACTGTGTCGCGTCGCCCACATAGACGGTCGCCTGTCCCTCGTCCGTCCAGTCCGACACTTTCCTGCCGCAATGGGAGTTGGTGACGAGCCCGGCCAGGACACCGGACGGGGTGCCGCTGCCCGCGATCAGCGGCGGAATCGTGACCACCGCACCGACGAGAACGGCAACTGCCAGCGCCGCCCCGCCTCGCATCGAGGCGGAACGCGTCCGACCGGATCGGTTGCCGTACAGGTGCAAGAAGGCTGCCGTGAACGCTGCGGCAACGGCGAAGCACGCCGCGGCGACGCTCGTGTCGAGGCGTCCGGGTAGCTCCGGCTTGTAGTCGGACAAGGACAGCTCGGTTCCCACCCACTGAGCGAAGAAACTGGCGATCAGTCCACCCGCGATGGTGCCGCCAGGCGCGAACGGGTAGGGCAACAGCCCGAAAATGGCGGTGACGAACAGCACCGGGCTGATCACGAACAGGAACGGCCAATAGATCGAGAAGTTGACGGCGAATTGGCCACCCGCATCGAGATCCGGTCCCGAGAACAGTCCCCGCCCGATCGCCAGCCACGCCACAGCCAGCGCGCCGACGGCAATGATCTGCCCTGTGTACGCGAGACGGTTCAACCGATTCCACGATGCATCACGAGCAGACACCCGGTCACTATAGTGATTTCCCAAGCCGCAGCAGTGGGCGAATCGTCCCTTTCCCGTTCAGGAATCGAGCGCGCTGTCGGCGCGCCCGGGCACTTCGACCTCGTCCGGCGTCTTGTCCGGCCGCAAGCCGCGCCAGGACGGGTGGCGCAGGCGCCCGTCGCCGGTCCGCTCCGTGAACGACACCTCGCCCACCAGTTCGGGTTCCACCCAGATCGCGTCCTTCACCGGCGCCGCGACAGTGGGGGTCTGCCGCCGCAGCGGACGCAACCGGGCCTGGAGATCGTCGAGCATGGCCTGCGTGAAACCGGTCCCCACATTGCCGATGTAGACCAATTCCCCGGTCTCGTCGTGCACGCCCATGAGCAGTGAGCCGATGCGTCCCGCGCGACGGCCGGCGCCGGGCCGCCACCCGACGATGACGATCTCCTGATCGTTCACGTTCTTGACCTTGGTCCACAGCGGACTGCGCCGGCCCGGCAGATAGGGACTGTCGAGCCGCTTGCACACGATGCCCTCGAGCCCCAACCGTGCCGATTCGGCGAGCACATCGGCGCCGGTACCGGTCAGCCGCGGCGGGATGCGCCAGCTCGGGCCGCGCAGGCCGAGTTGTTCCAGCAGCCCGCGGCGTTGCTCGTACGGCAGGTCGATCAGCGGGCGGTCGCCGATGTGCAGCAGGTCGAAGATGAGGTAGGTGGCGGGTACCGAGCGCATCAGTGCGCGGATCATGGCCGGATTGCGCTGGTGCATCCGCGGTTGCAGGGCGGCGAAGGAGGTGCGGCCGTCGGCGGCGAAGGCGACGATTTCGCCGTCGACGACGATCGGCGGCACCGCGGGCGCGAGGTCGGCGAGCTCCGGCCAGGCGGCGGTGACATCGTTGCCGTTGCGCGAGATCAGCCGCAATTCCCGCTCGACGTAACCGATGGCGCGGATACCGTCGAATTTCACCTCGTACGCCCAGGCCGCACTGTCGGCGGGCAGAGCGCCGGCGGTCGCCAGCATCGCCGCGTATCGCGGCAATCCGCTCATGAGCGCCCACCTTTCGATTAATGGCTATTTCTCGGTTACTACCCTGAAATCCTCCTCTTACAGCGACGATGATGCTGACATTTCAGTCACGACCCGATCTCGCAACCCGCCGATTGACCAGCCGAACGGCAATTTCGTATGGTTGTGCGAGCGACGATTCGAGGAACCCGGTGAAAATCCGGGACGGTCGCGCCACTGTGAGCGTTTCGCCGGGCGGAATGTGAGTCAGATACTCGGATCGCGTGGTAACCACCATCGAGCGGGGACGCGCAATCCCCGGAGGAGAGTCACATGGCGACGTCCTATGTTCCCCGGTCCGGCCTGGAGTCGATTCGGCTCTCCATTCCCACGACGGCCCTGTGGCTGGGCGGCACCACGCTCCTGGCTCTGCTCGCCCTCTACTTCATCGGCATCGATCAGGGCGCGGTCTCGATCTTCGGAGACGATATGCACGTGCACGAATTCGTCCACGACGCACGGCATTTCCTCGGCTACCCCTGCCACTGACCGCGGGATCGAGCCCCCACAATGGAAAAACGAATCATCGCCCGCGGTGTGCTGGTCGGTGCGACCGGCGGGCTGGCGGCCTTCGTCTTCGCGCGGATCCTGGCCGAGCCGATCATCGATCGCGCCATCGACTACGAGGGCGGGCGCGACGCGGCGCACACGACACTCGAAGCGGCCGCAGGACATTCGATGGCCGGCATGGAAGAGAGCGAACTGTTCACCCGGTCGGTGCAGTCGACCATCGGCCTCGGCTTCGGCACGGTCGTCTTCGGCGCCGCGATGGGCGCGCTGTTCGCGGTGGTGTACTGCCTGTTCATGGGCCGTGTCGGCAGTTTGAGCCCGCGCAATCTCGCACTGTGCGTGGCGGGCGGCATGTTCGGCGTGCTGTACGCCGTGCCGTTCCTCAAATATCCGACCAATCCGCCCTCGATCGGCAATCCCGACACGATCGGGCAACGCACCGGTCTCTACCTGTCGATGGTGGTGATCGCCGCGGTCTGCGCGGTGGGCGCCGTGTGGCTGGGGCGGAAACTGCAAGCGCGCCTGGGCAATTGGACGGCGACCATCGCCGCGGGCCTGGCCTTCGTGGTGGTGGTGACCGCGATCGCGGCGTTGCTGCCCGCACTCGGGCATCTGGCCGCCAACCGGGCACCGGGCGACGCGGCCACCGAAACACCCGGGCCGCTCACCGATTCGAGCGGCCGGATCGTCTATCCGGGCTTCCCCGCCGACGATCTGTACTACTTCCGCTTCTATTCCCTTGCCGCGCAGGTCATTCTGTGGTCCGTGATCGGCGTGGGTTTCGCGACACTGGCGCCGCGGTTGTTCCGGCGCGCGGACGAATCGGCCGCGGCCGCGCCGGCAGCGGCGGTATGAGCGCGACCGTCACCCGGCTCACGTTGATCAGCCACGGCATGACCGAGGCGATGCGGACGGCCCGCTTCCCGGTCGATGAACCACTCGACGAGCTTCCCCGCGACGCCGCCTCCCCCACGGCGCCGCGGGCCGACCGGGTCCTGGCCGCGCCGGAACTGCGGACCGCCGCGACCGCCACCCTGCTGGGTCTGCGGGCGACCACCGAACCCGCCCTGCGCGATCTCGACTGCGGCGAGTGGGCGGGCAGGCAGATGGATTCTCTCGACCCGGCCGACCTGATGGCCTGGATGTCCGATCCCGCCTACCGCGACCACGGCGGTGAAGCGATCACCGACCTGCTCGAACGGGTGCGTGACTGGCTCGAATCGATGGTCGCCGACCGAAGCCGGATCGTCGCGATCACCCATCCCGCCGTCGTCCGCGCGAGTGTGCTCCTCGCCCTCGCCGCGCCGCCGGAATCGTTCTGGCGCATCGACATTCCGCCACTCAGCGCCACCACACTGCACGGCCGCGGCGCCGCCTGGACCGTGCGGCACACCGCGAATCCGCTGTGAGCGGGCAGGTGTGCACCCGGCCACCTCAGTGCGACGCCGGCTTCTTCCCGACCAGATCGGCGAGTACGGCCGCCTCGCTGATGTCGATCCGCTTGGTGGCCGACAACAGAGTGAGCATGCCGCGCCCGGCGAGTTCGCGGAGGTGGTCGAGGTCGCCGGCGCGTTCCGGACTTCGGAGCTCCTCGCGGTAGCGGCGACCGAACTCGTCGAATTTGGCGGGATCGTGCCCGTACCAGGTGCGCAACTCGGTCGAGGGTGCGATCGTTTTGCACCACTCGTCGAGGTGGGCGTTCTCCTTGCTCATCCCGCGCGGCCAGAGGCGATCGACCAGCACCCGCATTCCGTCGTCGGGATCGGGATCGTCGTAGATCCGCCGGACCTGAACCCGCGGTCGTGCACTCGCCATCGCGCTGCTCCCTTCGGTCGGCCGTATCGTCCGGCACCCGCGGCGCGGGATCGCCGGTCCCCCGCTTCCCGCATTCGAGGGTAGTCACGGGAGCGGCGTCTTTCGCCGGCTCGCCACGGCCGCTGCGCCCACCTCTGCCTACGCAGCCGTAGGTTACGGTAGCGTAGGTTGAATGAACGTCCCGACCTCGACCGCCGATCCCGTCGTTGCGCCCCCGTCGGTCGAATTCGACAATCGCGATGCCGTCTACGAGTACTACCGCACCCACCGCGCGCCCCGCACCCGCGCGCGCCTGTTCTACGCGATCACCGCGTATCGCAAACGTCCCACGGTCCGCTATGCGGACGGTGCCCGCGCGGCGATCCGGCAGCTGATTCGCGACAACCGCCGCATGATCATCGCGATCAACCATGTCAGCGTGGAAGATCCGCGCACGGTGGCCGCCTTCGCCTGGCGCAGCGTGTTCCGGCCGCGGATCGGCCATATCCGTGTGCTGGCCAAGGACGAACTGTTCACCGAGCCGGAGCAGCGGTCGCGCATCGACATCATGGGCGCCATCCCGGTGTTCCGCGGCAAGGACCACGGCCCACGCGCCGCCTACGCCGCCGGGCAGCAACTGATGGACGTCTGCGTCGGGCGCATGGTCGACGGTGACGACCTCGCGTTGTTCCCGGAGGGCACCTGCAACGAAACCGATCCGGCCCGCGTGCAGACCATCGGCACCGGCATCGGCCACATCGCCGCACGCGCCCGAAAGGCCGGGGCGGCACCGGTTTTCGTCTTCCTCGGCCTGACCTACGGCCCCGACGGCCGCGCCACGTTCTACCTCGACGAGCCGCTGCCGGATTTCCCGGATCGACCGGCCGAAATCACCCGGGTGGTCGGCAGCCGGATGCAGCGCGCACTCGACGGGGCGATCGCGGCCGTCCGGTAATTCGCTTCAACCGGCCGGCAGGGTGCGCACCCCCGACCCCGCGGCCACCGCACCCACCACCGCGCGGAAGAATTCGACATCGGTGGCGGGCGACCGCATGCCCACCGCCTCGAGCGCGTAGGCCTTGAAGGCTCGTGCCGCACGGGTCGGCACGTACTGCGTCGGCGAGGCCTGCGCGAACGATGTGTCGCGGTACTCCGTATCGCCCCAGAACCGGACATCGGTGCGTGCGCTGCCCAGATATCGGTGGGCCCACTCGCGCGCCGGTTCGCCGAGTGCGGACAGATCTCCGGCGACCGCGAAAGCATGCGGTATCGGCACCTGCCGCCGGCAGCGCAGCACACATCCGAGATCCAGGACGCCCAGCCCGAGAATCGTCAGCGGCCGGATGTCGCCGGGCGCATCGACCGCGACGGTGACCTCCCAGCCGGCGACCGCTCGGTCGAACAGCCAGCCGCCGGCGCGCGAGACGACCTCGACAGGATTGTCCGCGACCACGACCAGCTGATATCGCAGCGAGCGCCGGCCGGATTCGGCCACGGCGCATTCGCGCGGAGCTTCCGCCGCGTGGGCGTTCGTTGGGTACCGGTGCGACACAGCAGACATAGCACTTCCGTTCCGATCACAACCACCACTGCCTTCCCCCGCCTCGGGCGGCCCACATCGCCCGAGCAGAGACTAGTTTATTTTCCCCCAGCGGGAGAAAATATTGGCCGAACTCGTATCCATCCACCGGGCGTGTTGTCCGGACCCGCCGCCGGCAGCCGTAGCCTGAGAGGGGTGAGCGGCGGGAATACAACCGGGTCCGGGACTGGAATCGTGCAGACATCGCGGCGCGGCCGCGGGCGTCCGCCCCGGCTGAGCCGGGATCGCATCGTCGCGGCCGCCCGCGCGCTGCCGCCGGAAACACTCACCATGAAAGCGGTCGCCGACGCGCTGGGCGTCGACCGCAAATCGCTGAACTACTACGTCAGCGACCGCGACGGATTGCTGGAACTGGTCGCGCTGGACGCCTTCGAAACCGAGTTCCGCCGCTTGGCCCTGCCCGCCGAGGGCGATTGGCGGCAACTGCTGCGGCTGTTCGCCGCCGCGGTCGCCGAGGCCCTCACCCAGGTCGGCGTCTTGATCTCCTATGTGCGATTCGGTGGCCGAGGCGGCCTGTCGACGCTGGCGGCGATCGAGCGGATATTCCAGTCGCTGGTCGGCGCCGGATTCGAGCCGATGGAGGCCGGGCGCACGCTGCGACTGCTCGCCGATATCGCGTACTCGGCGGCGCGCGAGGCCGCGGAGGCGACCCGGGGCCACGTCGACATCCAGGCCGAACATGTCGCCCGGACCCTGAATTCGGAAGCGGGACAAGAGTTCCCACTCCTGCGCCAGGTCGCGACCACCCGCGAGAGCGCCGCGCGCGTCGGCGAGCAGTTCGAATTCGACCTCGAGCTCGTGATCGCCGGGCTGGAACGCAAGCTCGAGGCACGCGGCCGGGCCTGAGACTGCCGCACCCGCTGCGGGTGCTGGCCGAGAATCTGCGTGCCCGCCACACCAATCGCTACGACTACGCCGCCGACACCGACGACCGACCGGACGACGGAACTCGTTCGTACCGAACCGAATTCGAGTCCCGCTATTTCGAGACCGAACATCCGGTGGTGCACGTCCATCCCGAGACCGGTGAACGCGCCCTGCTGCTGGGCTGCTTCGTCAAGGAGATCGTCGGCCTGTCCACCGCCGAATCGCGCGCGCTGTTTCGCCTGTTCCAGGATCGGGTGACCCGGCTCGAGCACACCACCCGCTGGGATTGGGCGCCCGGCGATGTGGCGATCTGGGACAACCTCGCCACCCAGCACTACGCGATCGACGACTACGACGGCGCCGAACACCGCCGGCTCACCCGCATCACACTGGCCGGTGACATACCCGTCGGCGTCGACGGCCGGGCGAGCACGGTGATCGCCGGTGACGCGCAGGCCTATTCCCGCGTGGAGTCGCTCCCGCGAGCGGCGTGAACCGCGCGGCGTGCGGAACCGGAGCCGTACTGTCATTTAGTCTTTGACACACCGGCGTCCGGCGGCGGCGCGCGGACGGGTGCCGGCAGAGGGCTGACGATGGGAGTCCCGTGAACCTGTGGAATTACATCCGAGGGCGGGGTGACACTCTGGCCTTCCTCACCTATCAGCATGCGTCACTGGCGTTTCAGACGGTTCTCGTCGGCACGATCGTCGCCGTGCTCATCGCGATGGCGGTCTACCGGCTGCCGCTGCTGTCGCAGCTCTCGCTCACCTCGAGCCGGGTCGCGCTGACCATTCCGTCGCTCGCGCTGCTGGCGTTGCTGCTGGTGCCGTTCGGGCTGGGCGTCGTCCCGTCGTTCATCATGCTGGCGTTCTTCGCGGCGCTGCCGGTGATCGGCAACGCGATCGTCGGCTTGCGCTCGGTACCGGCCTCGGTGGTGGAATCCGCACGCGGAATCGGATTCTCCCGCACCCGCATCCTGCTCACCGTCGAACTGCCGATCGCGTGGCCGGTGATCCTGACCGGTATCCGGGTCTCCACGCAGATGATCGTCGGTGTCGCCGCCATCGTCGCCTACGTCCTGGGGCCGGGTCTGGGATCGCTGATCTTCAACGGCCTGTCGCGCCTCGGCGGCGCGAACGCCCTGGAGACGGCGGCCACGGGCACGATCCTCATCGTCATCGTGGCGCTGGTGTTCGACGCGCTACTCGTTCTGCTGGGCCGCCTCACCATCGCAAAAGGACTCTCATGACCGACGCTGTGACCGACCGGCCCGGACCGGCGACGCCGGAACGCAATGTCACCGGGGCCTCCATCGTCCTCGACTCGGTCGTGAAGCGGTACAAGGGCCAGGACAAGCCGGCCGTCGCCCGCCTCGACCTCGAGATCGAGGCCGGACAGATCGTCGCCTTCGTCGGCCCCTCCGGCTGCGGCAAGACGACCACGCTGAAGATGATCAACCGGCTGATCGAACCGACGGAGGGCCGCATCTTCATCGGCGGGCGCGACGTCACCAGCGAGGACCCGGACAAGCTCCGGCAGTCGATCGGGTACGTCATCCAATCCGGCGGCCTGTTCCCGCACTGGTCGGTGCGCAAGAACGTGGGCGCGATCCCGCGAGTGCTCGGCTGGGACAAGAAGCGGATCGCCGAGCGCACCGACTATCTGCTCGAACTCGTCGGCCTGGATCCCGGCGTCTTCGCCGACCGCCTGCCCAAGGACATGTCCGGCGGACAGCAGCAGCGGGTCGGTGTCGCGCGGGCGCTGGCCGCCGATCCCCCGGTGCTGCTGATGGACGAGCCGTTCGGCGCGGTCGACCCGATCACCCGGGTTCGCCTGCAGGACAGCCTGATCGCGATTCAGCACGAACTCGGCAAGACCATCGTCGTCGTCACCCACGATTTCGAGGAGGCCACCAAACTCGGCGACAAGGTGCTCATCCTGTCCGAGGGTGGGCACGTCGAGCAGTACGCGCGGCCCGAGGAGATCCTCACCGCACCGGCCACGCCGTTCGTGGAGGAATTCGTCGGATCCGGCGCCAAACTCGCCTATCTGACCGTGCAGCGGGTGCGCGACGTGGAGTGGGACGACGTGGTCACCGCCCGCATCGGGGAGCCGGCGCAGGCGGTGATCCAGCGCGCGCGGGCCGCCGGGCAGACCTGGGTGGTGGTCGTCGACGATGCCGGACGGCCACGGTCGTGGCCCTCGCTCACCGAACTGGCGAGCAAACCGGAGGTCTCGGACTACCTCGATCGGCGGTTGCCGGTCGTCGCTCGCTCCTCGACCCTCAACGACGCCCTCGACGCGATGCTGGCGGCCAGTCAGGGTGCGGCCCTGGTGACCGACGGACGCGGCGCGGTCGTCGGCTCGATCGGCATCGGCGCGGTGACCGAGACCATCCAGGCCGCACTCGCCGATGTGCGCTCCGAGGAACACGACACCTCGTACGAAACCTACGTCGACGGAACCGATCCCGCGCCCACGCCGGTGGTCGCCGCCGACGACGACGAACACGAATCGGCCGGGCAATCATGACCCGCCTGCGCCGGCTGCCGATGGACGTCTGGTTCGAGCCGCTGATCATCCTCGTCATCGGAATCGGCTACATCGTCTGGTATCGGTCGACCACATTCACCCCGACCGAACAGGCCTCGCTGGCCTGGTCCAACCTGCAGACCACGATCTGGTCGCATATCGAGCTGACCGTGGTGGCCACGGTGATCGTGGTCGTCGTCGCGATTCCGCTGGGTATCGCGCTGACCCGGCCCGCGCTGAAACGCCTGGAGCCGATCGCGGTCAACATCGCCAATATCGGCCAGGCGGCGCCGGCGGTCGGGCTGCTGGTGTTGTTCACCTTCTGGCTGGGCACCGGATTCCGTACGGCGGTCGTCGGTTTGGTGGTGTACGCAATTCTGCCGATCCTGCAGAACACCATCATCGGCCTGCGGCAGGTGGATCAGCGCACCATCGAGGCCTCGCGCGGGATCGGGTTCTCCGCCACCCGCACCCTGGTCCGAGTCGAGTTACCGCTCGCGGTGCCGGTGATCCTCAACGGGGTGCGCACCGCCCTGGTGATCCTGGTCGGCACCGCGACCCTGAGCACCTTCATCGGCGCCACCAGCCTCGGCACGCTGATCACCACGGGCGTCACGCTGTTCCTGCCGAAACTGCTCGTGTCCGGAGCGATCCTGGTCGGACTGCTGGCGTTGATCATCGACTGGCTGGGCAGACTCGTCGAACTGGCCGCGACCCCGCGAGGTGTGTCATGAGATCGGCACGGGCACTGGCGGTGTGCGCGACCGTCCTCGCGGTGTCGATACTCGGCGGATGCGGTCTGGTGAGCTCGTCGGGAACCTTTCACGACGCGAGCCTGCCCGGCGGGCAGCGACCGCTCGACGGCGCGAAACTCGTGGTGACGTCGAAGAGTTTCACCGAGGGCGTGCTGCTGGGCAAGATCACCGCGACCTATCTGGCCGCGGCCGGTGCGAAGGTCACCGACCTGACCGGCGCACCGGGTTCGGCGTCGTCGCGGCAGGCTCAGCTCAACGGCGACGCCGACATCCTGTGGGAGTACACCGGCACCGGCTGGGTCAACTACCACAACGAAACCGAGACGATCTCCGATCCGCAGGAACTCTGGCAGCGCGTGCACGACATCGAGAAGCGCGAGCACAATCTGGAGTGGCTGCCACCGGCGAATTTCAACGACACCTACGCGTTCGGTGTGTCCACGCCGACCGCGCAACGGCTGGGGGTGAAGTCGCTGTCGGATGTGGCAGCCTTGCCGGTGCGCGAGCGCACGTTCTGTGTCGACGACGAATTCTTCAGTCGCGCCGACGGTTTCATTCCGATGTTGCAGAAATACGGCATCCCCTACAACGATCCGAACGGCGTGCCCACCGGCAACGTCACCCGGATGGACGCCGGCGTCGTCTACACCGCCACGGCCAAGAGCTCGCCGTGCAATTTCGGCATGATCTACACCACCGACGGCCGGGTGAAGAATCTGAATCTCGTCGTGCTCGACGACGACAAGAAATTCTTCCTGCCCTACAGCGGCGCCGCCGTCGTGCGCGGTGAGATCCTGGACCGCTACCCGCAGTTGCGACAGCTGCTGGGTACGATTTCCGAACGCCTGACCAATGATCTGATGCAGGAACTCAACGGCCGCGTCGATATCGACGGCGAGGATCCCGCCGACGTCGCCTACGACTGGTTGAAGAGCGAAAAGCTCATCGAGTAGCTCATGGGGTCGACATCTCCCGCGCCGCCTGTGCGGCCGCCAGCCGCGGAATGATGCCGCCGGCCAGGACCGTTTCCACCTGCCGGTCCGAAAGCCGGTGCCGCAGCGGGATATCCACATTCGCGGTGACATCGTGGGCGGTGATCGCGGAACCGGCGGTGAGTGCCGAACGCAGCCCCTCGATGCGCAGCACGTCGCCCACTCCGATGCGGTCGTAATCGGCGGGATCGGCGAATTCGAGCGCGACGATGCCGAAATTGGCCAGATTCTGCCAGTGGATGCGCGCATACGATTTCGCGATCACCGCCCGCAACCCGAGATACCTCGGCGCGATCGCGGCGTGTTCCCGGGACGAGCCCTGCCCGTAGTTGTCTCCGCCCACGATGACATGCCCGGTGGTGGCGGAGATATCGGCCGCACGCCGCGGATAGTCCGGATCGATGCGGGTGAAAGCGAATTCGGCGAGTTTCGGAATATTCGAGCGGAACGGCAGCGCCCGCGCTCCGGCCGGGGAGATGTCGTCGGTGGAGATGTTGTCGCCGACCACCAGCAGGACCGGCGCCTCGATCACGTCGGGCAGCGGATCGAAATCCGGCAGCGCGGAGATGTTGGGGCCCTTCACCAATTCCACCGTGCGCGCCTGCGCCACCGGCAGCGGCGGCACGAGCATCGCGGTGTTGACCGACGCCTGTGCGGGCAGATTCAGCACCGGATAGTCGAGGCCCAGCTCGTCGGCCAGATCGCGCGGATCGGTGATCGTCCCGGTCAGCGCCGATGCGGCGGCGGTCTCCGGGGAGCACAACCACACCGCGTCCTCGTCGGTGCCCGAGCGCCCCGGGAAGTTACGCGGCATGGTGCGCAACGAATTGCGGCCCACGGCCGGCGCCTGCCCCATACCGATGCACCCCATACATCCGGACTGATGGATGCGCGCACCGGCGCGGATCAGTTCGAAGGTGGCGCCCATCTTGGTCAGGTCCTCGAAGATCTCGCGCGAGGACGGGTTGACGTCGAAGCTGACGTCGCTGTGGGTCTGGCGGCCGGAGACGATGGCGGCGGCCATCGCGAAATCACGCAGCCCGGGGTTGGCCGAGGATCCGATCACCA
Source organism: Nocardia sp. 852002-20019_SCH5090214 (assembly GCF_001665865.1). Lineage (NCBI taxonomy): Bacteria > Bacillati > Actinomycetota > Actinomycetes > Mycobacteriales > Nocardiaceae > Nocardia > Nocardia sp. 852002-20019_SCH5090214. The sequence goes on from NZ_LZMK01000151.1 coordinate 12,945, forward strand.
CCTGTGCCACCGGCTCGCCGGCGACCTCGCGCACCGGCACCACATCCCCGGGGGAGGACGGCCTGGCGATCAGCGGCTCGATCGTGGACAGATCGATGTGCTCGTCGACGTCGTAGGTCGCGCCCTCGTCGGCCCGCAGTTCGGCGAAGTCGCCGGCGCGGTCCTCGGCGCGCAGGAAGTCGCGCACCGCGTCGTCGGCGGGAAAGACCGTGGTGGTGGCGCCGAGTTCGGCGCCCATATTCGCGATCACGTGCCGGTCCATCGCCGTGAGGGTCGCCAGACCGGGGCCGTGATATTCCACGATCCGGTTCAGCCCGCCCTTGACACCGTGGCGGCGCAACATTTCCAGGATCACGTCCTTGGCCGAACACCAGGGCGGCAGCTCACCGGTCAGTTCGACGCCCCAGATCTGCGGCATGGTGATGTAGAGCGGCTCACCGGCCATGGCGAGCGCGACCTCGAGACCGCCGACGCCGATCGCGAGCATGCCCAGCGATCCGCCGGCCGGCGTATGGGAATCCGAGCCGACCATCGTCGCGCCGGGTCTGCCGAAACGCTGCATATGGGTGGGATGCGAAACCCCGTTGCCCGGCTTCGAGAACCACAGCCCGTAGCGACGGCAGGCCGACAGCAGAAATTCGTGATCCTGGGCGTTCTTGTCGTCGGTCTGCAACAGATTGTGGTCGACGTACTGGGCGCTGAGCTCGGTGCGCACCCGGTCGAGGCCGAGTGCCTCGAGTTCCTGCATCACCAGGGTGCCGGTGGCGTCCTGGGTGAGGGTCTGGTCGATACGCAGCGCGATCTCCTCCCCCGGATGCATTCGCCCCGACACCAGGTGGGAGCCGATCAATTTCTGCGCGACGTTGCGGGGGCCGTCCCCGCGGATCTCCTGATCGGTCATCTGCCCTCCTCTGCGCCGGTCCTGGCGGGATCGCCGGATTCGGGCGCGGTCGTTGGTGCGATGTCCCTTCCAGGATGCGCCGATCCCCGCCGGCTCGCCGCCGTTTCGCCGCCCGCCCCTAAACCCGGCGCGCCCGCGGAGCGCGGTGACCGCGATGCCCCGACGTCGGCGAGCGCTGCGCGGGAACGTCCTGCAGCAATCCGTTCAGCCGCGCCCGCGCCGGAACACCTTGCCGGTCAACGGGTCTCGTTCGGTGAGGCAGTACACCCCGCCCACCGGGTCGTTCATCACCAGCCACTGCGCACCGCGCCGCACACGCCGGGCGCCGAGGGATTCGTGCCAGGCCGCCACCGCCTCGGCATCGGCGCAGGCGATATCGATATGGGCGCCCGGCTCCCGGTCGGCGTCCAAGCGCTGCAGCAGGATTCGGATCGGCAATCGCGCCGGCACGAGCAGCCGGGCGAACTCGGACCGGCCGGTGCGCCGCACGGGCCAGCCGGTGAGCGCGGACCAGAAGGCGGCCTCGCCGTCGTAGCCCGACGGCGGAATGTCGAAACAGAGCTGATCGACGCGGCTGAGGGTGCCGTCCGGCCCGGCCACCGGCGCCGGGATATGCCGCCCGTCACCGGTGGTCAGGCAGAACGGCAGGCCGTGCGGTGAACGCACGAGCGACCAGGTGTCGTGATCGGCGACCAGGGTCGCGCCGAGATCGCGCGCCGCGCGGCGGGCCCGGTCGAGATCGACGACATCGATGTCGAGATGGGCGCCCCCGTCCGCGCCGACCGCCTGCGCCGCCTGGTAGGCGTCGCCGGTCGCCGGGTCGAGGGTCGCGAACTCGGCGTGTTCACCCTGGCGAGCCGACAACCGGGTGCCGGTGACCGCCGACCAGAAGGCGAACGCCTCGTCGAAACGTGCGGCGGGCCGGTCGATGTACATCCAGCTCCAGCGAATCATGCACTCCTCCAGGCTCGTCGGACGGATCAGGCGGGCCGGAAGGGCGGGGTCGCGAGCTCACCGGCGAACACATCGGGCAGATCACGCTCGACGCTGTCGGGGAACTGCGCGGGCCGCTTCTCGAGGAACGCCGAGACGCCCTCGCGGGCATCGGCACTGGCACCGCGCTGGTTGATACCGCGCGATTCGACGCGATGCGAGATCATCGGATGTTCGGCGCCGAGGCCGCGCCACAGCATCTGCCGCGACAGCGCCACCGACACCGGCGCCGAATGCTCGGTGAGCCGTCGCGCCAGTGCCCGGGCCTGGTCCAGCAGATCGGCAACCGGATGCAAGGCGTAGAACAGACCCGCGTCCAAGGCCTCGTCGGCCTCGACCAGCCGGCCGGAGTACACCCAGTCCAACGCGGTCTGCATGGGCACCAGGCGGGGCAGGAACCAGCTCGAACAGGATTCCGGCACGATGCCGCGCCGATTGAAGACGAATCCGATCCGCGCGGTGTCGGCGGCGAGCCGGAAGTCCGCGGCCAGGGTCATCGTGATGCCCACGCCGACGGCGGGTCCGTTGACCGCGGCGATGATCGGCTTCTGCGATTCGAACATCCGCAGCGCCACCTCACCACCGCCGTCACGGAAGGTGTCGGTCGCCTCGGCGGCGAAGGTTTCGGCTCCGGCCGACAGATCCGCACCCGCGCAGAACGCGCGTCCCGCCCCGGTCACGATGATCGCGCGCACCCGGTCGTCGCGGTCGAAGTCGTCGAAGGCGGCGATCAGTTCCTCGCCCATCGCGGTGGTGAAGGCGTTGAGCTGTTGCGGGCGATCGAGCGTGATCGTGGCGATGGAGTCGGAGATTTCCCAGCGGATGTCGGCCATATCGGACAGCATGCCAGCAGCCCCGGGCGGTGACCATCCCCGTCACCGGGCCCCGCCCGGCACCGCGCGCGAATCCCGTTGCGCCGCCTGCTCCTTCGACGCGCGCGCCGCACGGCCCGAACGGCGCCTGCCGAACGGGCGGGCGAGCGGTCTCGGCCACCGGCATCCGCGCAGGCCGAGCCTATACTTGACATGCCAGCGCGACGGGCTCCGCGACAAGCAGTACAGACGGAAACGGTTCCGATGGCCGACAAGGATTCCATGGCGACCCAGCGCGACCGCTCCCTGGTGATCGACGACGGTCTGCGAGCGGCCGGGTTCGCCGATGCCCACATCATCGGACGGGGCGGATTCGGCGTGGTGTATCGCTGCCGCGAACTCGCACTGGGCCGCATCGTCGCGGTGAAGGTGCTCAGCGCCGCAGCCGATTTCGGCGACGAGAGTGTCGAACGATTCCTCCGCGAGCAGCGGGCCATGGGCGGGCTGCCGGAACATCCCAATATCGTCGCGATCCTGCAGGTCGGCACGACCGGCGACGGACGGCCCTATCTGGTGATGCCGTATCACCCGAGGGGCTCGCTGGAACAGCGGATCCAGCACGGCGGGCCGCTGGATATCACGACCGCGCTGCGCATTTCGGTGAAGCTGTCCGGTGCGCTGGAGACCGTGCACCGGGCGGGGATCCTGCATCGAGACATCAAGCCGGGCAACGTTCTTCTCACCGACTACGGCGAACCACAGTTGACCGATTTCGGCATCGCCCGGGTGGAGGGCGGCTTCCGCACCACCACCGGAGTGGTCACGGCGTCACCGGCGTTCACCGCTCCCGAGGTCCTGCGCGACGGCACCCCGTCGGTCGCCTCCGACATCTACAGTCTGGGCGCCACGCTGTTCTGCATGCTCACCGGCCACGCCGCCTACCAGCGCCGCTCCGGTGAACGACTGGTCGCCCAGTTCCTGCGCATCACCGAGGAACCGATTCCCGACCTGCGCCCCGGCGGCATCCCCGACGACATCTGCGAACTCATCGAGGAGAGTATGGCCGCCGATCCGGGCGGGCGCCCGGTCTCCGCGATGGAATTCGGTGAGCGAGCGCAGCAGCTGCAACGTCACCGCGGACTGCGCGTGGACGAGATGGCGATCCCGACACCGGAGATTCCGGCGGCCGAACCCGCGCCCGCCGATCGCGTCGGAGAACCGACCCGACTCGGCCTGCTTCCCCCGGCCGACCTGGTGACGACACCACCGACCGCCGAAACCAAATTCCATCCCGCGCTCTCCCCGCGCCCGCTGGTGCGCCGTCCCCGCCTGCTGGACTCGATGGATCCCGAGCGCTGGCCGCGCCTGATCGTCGTGCACGCGCCTGCCGGTTTCGGCAAGAGCACGCTCGCCGCGCAGTGGGCGCAGCGGATGGTGAATCGCGGGGTCGCCGCATGCTGGCTCAACATCGACGACGACGACAACAACGCGGTCTGGTTCCTGCTGCATCTGATCGAAGCCGTCGGCCGGGCGCGACCCGCCCTGACCACCGAACTGCTGCGCGTGGTCGAGGAACACGGCAACGATGTGATGCGCTACGTGCTGACCACGCTGATCAACCGCATCCACGCCGACGGTGAGCGGCTCGTGATGATCATCGAGGACTGGCATCGCGTCACCGATGCCGATACCACCGCCGCGCTGCGTTTCCTGCTCGACAACGCCTGCCACCATCTGCAACTGCTGATCACCAGCCGCGAGATGATCGGACTACCGCTCTCGGCCATCCGGGTGCGCGACGAGCTGATCGAAATCGACTCCGCCGCCCTGCGTTTCGACGAGTCCGAGACGGCGGACTTCCTGACCCGGGTGGGCGGGCTCGCACTGGACGACGCCGATATCGACCGGCTGCGGACCGGCACCGACGGCTGGGTCGCCGGGCTGCAACTGGCGTCGATCTCGCTGCGCGGCCGCGCGGACCCCGGTTCCGCGATCGCCACCATGTCCGGACGGCACCAGGCGATCAGCGAATATCTGACCGACAACGTGCTCGACGCACTCGAGCCCGGATTGCTGACCGCACTGCTGGAAACCGCTGTCACCGAGAAGATCTGCGGACCGCTCGCCGCGGCGCTGACCGGACGGCCGCAGGGACGGGCGCTGCTCGAGGACATCGAGCGGCGGGACCTATTCCTGCGCCGCCTCGACGACGACGGCGAATGGTTCCGCTATCACACGTTGTTCTCCGATTTCCTGCGGCAGCGGCTGGAGCGCGACCATCCCGAACGCGTGCCGCGGCTGCACCGTCGCGCCGCCGAATGGTTCGCCGCCAACGACATGCTCAGCGAGGCGATCGACCATGCGATGGCAGCCGGGGAACCCGAGCGGGCGGTGGCGCTGGTCTCCGCCCACGCTCGCGAACTCGTGCAGCATTCGCATCTGGCCACCCTGGCGGCACTGGCGGCGAAACTGCCCGTCACCGACGCGGCGGCCGACCCGACCCTGCAGATCGCGCTGGCCTGGGCGGCGGTGTTGTTGCGCCGGCCGAGCCGCATGCACACCGCACTGCAGTTGGCGCTGGCCGCCGATTCGGCGAAACAGCCTCCGGGACATCGGAAATCCGATCTGGCGGTCGAGGCGTCGATTCTGTGCGGAGTGGAGGCGGCGCTCGCCGATCACCTCGACGGCCTCGAGGACACCGTCGAGCAGAGTCGCGCCCGCGCCGATTCGCTGCCGCCGTTCGTATTGGCTGCGGCGGCCAACCTGGGCGCCTTCGCCGCGCTGCACCGATTCGACTTCGACCGTGTCCACGAATGGCACCGGTGGGGCCGGATCTATTTCCGCGACATCACCGGAGCGCTGAGCATCATGTACAGCCACTGCTTCGCGGGGATGGCGGCGCGTGAGCAACTCGCCGAGGAGGCGGCCGAGGAGCATTTCCGCACGGCGCTGCATCTGGCGCGCACCACGACCGGGGAGAGTTCCTTCACCGCCCGCCTGGCCTCGGCCGCACTCGGCGATTTCCTCTACGACCGCGGCGAGATCGCGGAGGCGCACCAGCTGCTCGACGTCGCGGTGGAATTCGGATTCGAGGGCGGCACAGTCGATTTCCTGACCGGGGTCTACGGCACCGGTGCGCGGATCGAGGCGCTGCGCGGGGATCGCGCGGCCGCGCAGCGACTGCTCGCCTCCGGCGCCGAGGTCGCCACCGCACACGCCCTCCCGCGACTGTCGGCACGGATCGAACTCGAGCGGATTCGGCTGGGGATCGGTGAAATCGTGCCCGGCGAGCCGGCCGGCGCCCGCGCAGCGGAGGACGGCGTGGCCACGACGATTCGTGAACTCACCGAGGAAGCGGCCGTCCGGTGGCTGCTGCGGGTCGACCCCGAACGGGCGCCGCACCGCGCCGATGCCCTGCGACAGTCGATCGACGCCGCCGCGCGCCCGCGCGCCGCCCTGTGCGCCACACTGTTGTCCGCGAATTGTCTCGAGACGGTGGGCCGGTCGGAGGAGGCGGAGGCGGTTCTCGCGCCGGCCCTGCGCCGCTGCGTCGAAGTGGGGCTGGTGCGCCCGCTGCTCGACGAGGGCCCGGCACTGCTCGCCGTCGTCCGGCGACTCTCCGCCGGCACGGCGCGAAATACCCTGGGACAGAACGTGATAGCGCTCCCGCGGGCCGTCCTCGACCACCTCGGGTGAATCGGTGACCGGTCAGGAAGGCACGTCGGTGCGAGTCACGGTCAGTCCCGCAGCCCGCGCCAGCCCGGCGAACACCACGGCGTCGTGGACGGCCGCGCCGCCCGGATCGTTGTTGAAGTACACGTAACCGTCGGCGGGACCGAAGGTGTCCGCCAGCCGATGCGCCCATGCGGTCAGGGCGCGCCGGCCGTACCGGGGTTGCGGCCGCGCCAATCCGGAGTGCAGACGCAGATACGACCAGTCGGTGGTGCGCCACAGCGGCGTCACCGGGCGCGAGCGCGCATCCGCCCAGCACAGTGCCGCGCCGCGTTCCTCCAGTACGGTGCGGATGCGCGGTGTCCACCACGACTCGTGGCGCGGTTCGACGGCCACGCGCACGGTCGCGGGGAACTGTCGCAGACAGTCGTCGAGCAGGCCCGCGTCCGCCCGCAGGGTCGGCGGCAGTTGCACCAGGATCGGCCCCAGCCGGTCGCCCAGTCCCGCGGCGTGATCGAGGAGCCGCTGCACCGGCTCGGCCGGCTCGCGGAGGCGTTTGACGTGGGTGAGGAAGCGGCTGGCCTTCACGGCCACGACGAAATCCTCGGGTGTGCGTTCCCGCCAGGCCGCGAAGACCTCACGACTGGGCAACCGGTAGAAGGCGTTGTTGCTCTCGACGGTCGCGAAGGCGGCCGCATACCGTTCCAGCCACAGCCGCTGCGGCACGCCCGGCGGGTAGAGCACTCCGCGCCAGTCGCGGTACTGCCAGCCGGAAGTCCCGACGAACAGGGTCACATCGTCCATCGAACCAGACTCGTCCCGGCTCCGCTCGGACCCGGACGGGCACCGCGCCTATGACGATCGTTATAGTCGGTGGGCCGAGGCCGCCGAGGCCGCACGCATGAGACAAGGAGTACCCGCTCGTGAATCCGACCGATATCGGCACCCACCCGTTCGATCTCGCCACCGCGCCCGCGCCCGCCGGTGCGGGCCGCTATCTGGGCCGCACCACGGCGGAGTACTCGAATATGGTCGGCCCCTTCGGCGGAGTCACCGCGGCCACCGCCTTGCGCGCGGTCCTCGACGATCCGCGGTGCGCGGCCGAACCGGTGTCGATCACCGTCAATTACGCGGGCGCCATCGCCGACGGCCCGTTCACGATCGAGAGCACGCCGGTCCGGACCAACCGCAGCACCCAGCACTGGCTGCTGACGCTGGCCCAGGACGACGCGGTGACCACCACCGCGACCGTCGTCTGCGGTGCCCGGCGGCCCACCTGGTCCGATACCGAGATCGAACCGCCCGCCGCGCCGCCCGCCGAATCGGTGGCCGTGGCGCAACCGCCGGAGTTCCCGGTGTGGATGCGCAACTACGAGATGCGATTCGTCGAAGGCGACGGGCCGATCGCGTCGGATCCGCGGGAACAACCGACCTCCACGACCACGCTCTGGGTGCGAGACCTCCCGGCTCGCCCGGTGGACTTTCCGGCGGTGACGGCCCTGGCCGACGTCTTCATCCCGCGGGTGATGGTGCGGCAGGGCCGGATGGTCGCCGCCAGTACCGTCTCGCTCACCGTCTACTTCCACGCCGATGCGGCCGCTCTCGCCGCCCACGGCGACCGTCCGGTGCTCGCCACCGCGCGGGGACAGCATTTCGGCGGCGGCTATTTCGATCAGTCCGCACAACTGTGGGGCGCCGGCGACAGGCCGCTGGCCACCACGCATCAGCTGGTCTACTTCAAGGACTGAACCGGCATCGCGACGGGCCGCAGCGGGTATGCCCTGAGCATGCAGTGGTTCACGGCGCCCGAGTACTGGTTCGCGCGCGAGGTGTTCCAACGCGGCCTCGCGGTCGTCTATGTGATCGCGTTCGTGGGCGCCGCGCGGCAGTTCCGGGCGCTCATCGGCGCCGGGGGCATGCTGCCGGTGCCCGCCTTCCTGGCCCGGTCGTCGTTCCGGGGCTCGCCGAGCATCTTCCATCTGCACTATTCGGACCGGTTCTTCGCCGGTGTCTCCTGGGCCGGTGCGGCGCTGGCGGTGGCACTGGCGGCGGGGGCGGGCGATCAGGTGCCGCTGTGGGCGGCGATGCTGCTGTGGCTGGCGGCGTGGGTCCTGTATCTGTCGATCGTCAACGTGGGCCAGGCCTGGTATTCGTTCGGCTGGGAATCGCTGCTGCTGGAGACGGGATTTCTGGCGGTCTTTCTCGGCAACGGTCACACCGCGCCACCCATTCTCGTGCTGTGGCTGGCGCGCTGGCTGCTGTTCCGGGTGGAGTTCGGCGCGGGGTTGATCAAACTGCGCGGCGACCCCTGCTGGCGCGATCTGACCTGCCTGTACTACCACCACGAAACCCAGCCCATGCCCGGCCCGCTGAGCTGGCTGTTCCACCACCTGCCCAAACCGCTGCACCGCGTGGAGGTGGCCGCGAACCACATCGCCCAGCTGGTCGTGCCGTTCGCGCTGTTCACCCCGCAGCCGATCGCGAGTGTCGCCGCGGCCGTCGTCGTGATCACCCAGCTGTGGCTGGTCGCCTCGGGCAATTTCGCCTGGCTCAACTGGTTGACGATCCTGCTGGCCTGTACCGCGATCGACGCCCGCTCGGCCGCGACCGTTCTGCCGCTACCCGCTCAGCCCGCCTTCGCGGATCCGCCGATATGGTTCGTCGCGGTGGTCTGCGCCTTCACGGCCGCGGTGGCCGTTCTCAGCTATTGGCCGATACGCAATCTGTTGTCCGGGCACCAGCGAATGAACGCCAGCTTCAATCGGTACCACCTGGTCAACACCTACGGCGCGTTCGGGCGGATCGAGCGCCGGCGATGGGAACTGGTGGTCGAGGGCACCCACGACCGGCACATCACCGAGCAAACCCGTTGGGAGGAATACGATTTCAAGGGTAAGCCCGGCGATCCGCATCGGCTGCCCCGCCAATGGGCGCCCTACCATCTGCGCCTGGACTGGCTGATGTGGTTCGCCGCCATCTCCCCGATCTACGCCCGCTCCTGGCTGGGCCCGTTCCTGCGGCGGCTGCTGATCAACGACCCGGCCACCCTGCACCTGTTGCGGCACAACCCTTTCCCGGACCTCCCGCCGGCCCATGTGCGAGTGCGCCAGTACCTCTACCGATTCAGCACCCGGGAAGAGCTGCGCCGCGACCATGTGTGGTGGCACCGCGACGCGGTCGGCGACTACGTGCCGCCCACCGCCCTCGCCTCCCCGCGGATCCGGCACGGTTGAGTCGTCCGGACGCCGATCAGGTCAGAACGGAGCGCTGCCCAACCCCGACGTATTCGCCGAGTGGGCGGATCAACGCATTCGAGGCGCCCTGTTCGATGATGTGCGCGGCCCAGCCGGTGATCCGGCTCATCACGAAGATCGGCGTGAAGGTCTCGATGTCGAATCCGAGCAGGTAATACGCCGGGCCGGTGGGAAAGTCGAGATTCGGCGCGATCCCGGTGGCCTCGGCCATCGTGCGTTCGAGTATCTCGTATATGCGCACCCACCGGCCGCCGTCGGTGGCAGCGGCGATATCGAGCAATGCCCGCTTCATCGTCGGCACCCGGGAATCGCCGTGCTTGTAGACCCGGTGGCCGAATCCCATCACCTTGTCCTTGTCCGCCAGCTTCTTCCGCAACCATGCTTCGGCTCGCTCGGGCTCGCCGATCTCGAGCATGTCGCGCATGACGGCCTCGTTCGCCCCGCCGTGCAGCGGCCCCTTCAACGCGCCGATGGCGGCGGTGACCGCGCTGTAGATATCCGACTGCGTCGAGGTCACCACGCGCGCGGCGAACGTCGAGGCGTTGAAACTGTGCTCCGCGTAGAGAATCAGCGAGACTTCGAACGCTTTCACCAGCTCCGGCGCCGGCACGGTCCCGAAACACATGTTCAGGAAATTCTGCGCGTATCCCAGATGCGAATGCGGCGTGATCGGATCGAGTCCGTGCCGACGGCGATGGTCGGCGGCCACGATGGTCGGCAGCACCGCCAGCATGCGTAACGCTTTGGCGCGGTTGGATTTCGGCGAATTGTCGTCCTCGAGCGGATCCTCGGCGCCGAGGTAGCTGATCGCGGTGCGCACCACATCCATCGGATGGCAGGTGTCGGGCAGTTTCGTCACCAGCGACAGCAGCGACCGATCGGCCCGTCGCGCCGCGCGTTCCTGCTGGCAGAACCGTTCCAGCTGAGCGTCGTTCGGCAGTTCGCCGTACCACAGCAGATAGGCGACCTGTTCGAAAGTGCAGTGCGCCGTTAGATCCTGGACGGCATATCCGCGGTAGGTCAGCGAATTCGTTTCCGGCACCACCTTGGAAATCGCGGTGGTGTCGACGACGACGCCCGCCAGGCCCTTGTTGATCGCCGGAGTCGCGGACTTCGTCATCACTGGTTCCTTCCGAGAGTGAAAGTGAATATGTCGGAATCGAATTCGTTGTAGCGCTCGTATCGCAGCAGTTCGTAGAGGCGGCTGCGATGTTGCATCCGATCCAGCAGTCCCGCCTGGGTGCCGGTCTCGTGGATTTCGCGCAATCCGGTCTCAGCCGCCCACATCGCCAGGCGCAAAGTGGAGACCGGATAGATCACCGCGTTGTAGCCGATCGATTCCAGGGTCCGCGCCGGCAACAGTTCGGATTTTCCGAACTCGGTCATATTGGCCAGCAGCGGAATCGAGACCGCGGCCCGGAATTTCTCGAAGTCGGCCGCGCCGCTCAATGCCTCGGTGAAAATCAGGTCGGCCCCGGCGTCGGCGTAGGCGCGGGCCCGTTCGATCGCCGCGTCGATGCCCTCGATCCCGGCGGCGTCGGTACGCGCGCAGATGACGAAATTCGGATCACGCCGCGCCGAGACCGCCGCACGCACGCGGCGCACCATCTCGTCGGTGGGCACTACCGCCTTGCCGTCGAGGTGGCCACAACGCTTGGGATTCACCTGGTCTTCCAAGTGACAGCCCGCGAGGCCGGCCTCCTCGAGCAGCGCCACCGTGCGGGCGGCGTTCATCGGTTCCCCGAAGCCGGTATCGGCGTCGACGAGCACCGGCAGATCGGTCACCCGGGCCACCTGAGCGCCGCGGCTCGCGACCTCGGTCAGTGTGGTCAGCCCGATATCGGGCAGCCCCAGTTCCGCCGACACCACCGCCCCCGAGACATAGACACCTTCGAACCCGATGTCCTGAATCAGCTTGGCCACCAAGGGATTGAAGGCGCCGGGGAATCGCTGGATCGACCCCGACGCGAGTCCGGCGCGGAAGGCGACGCGTTTGTCGGCGGCGGAGGTGGCGGCGGCGAGCAGTCCGGTCATCGGAACAATCCCTTCGACAGTTTCGGGGCGCGGGCGAGCACCTCGTCGGACACCGTGAACGTCAGTTGCGGCAGTTCGTCCGCCGACAGCGAGCCCGCCCGCTGCGCGACGTCGAGGAATCGATCCTGTTCGGCCGCGTCGACGATGCCCTCGGCGAGCGTGCGGAATTTGGCGATGTACTGCTCGCGGGCGAACGGCCGCGCGCCGAGCGGGTGGGCGTCGGCGACCGCGAGTTCGTCGACGATCACCTCACCGCTGGTCAGCGTGACCTCGGCGCGGGCGCCGAAGGCCTTCTCGGCGGGATCGGTGGAGTGGTAGCGGCGGGTCCATTCCGGGTCCTCGGCGGTGGAGATCTTGCGCCACAGCTCGATCGTGTCGGGCCGGCGGGCACGGTCGGGCGTGTAGGAACGCTCGTGATGCCAGGTCCCGTCCTGGAGGGCGACCGCGAAGATGTACATGACCGAGTGGTCGAGGGTCTCCCGCGACGCCTCGGGATCGAATTTCTGCGGATCGTGGGAACCGGTGCCGATCACCACGTGGGTGTGGTGGCTGGTGTGCAGCACGATCGAGGCCACCCGGCCGAGGTCCCCGATGCGGTCGCGCATCCGCCGGGCCAGATCGATCGGCGCCTGGCTCTGATATTCGGCCGAATGCTCCTTGGTGTAGGAGTCGAGGATCGCTCGTTTGGGCTCGCCCGGACCCGGCAGCGGTACCGAATACTCGGCGTCGGGCCCGGCCAGCAACCGGGCGATCACCCCGTCCTCGCCCTCCCAGATGGGCGCGGGCGCACCCTCGCCGCGCATCGCCCGGTCGACGGCTTCGATCGCCATCTTGCCCGCGAAGGCCGGCGCGTAGGCCTTCCAGCTGGAGATCTCACCCTTGCGGGACTGCCGGGTCGCGGTGGTGGTGTGCAGCGCCTGACCGATGGCCTGATAGATCGTCTCGGTATCGAGGCCGAGCGCCGTACCGATTCCGGCGGCGGCCGAAGGGCCCAGATGCGCGACGTGGTCGATCTTGTGTTCGTGCAGGCACATCGCCCGCGCCAGATCGATCTGGATCTCGTAGCCGGTGGCCAGGCCGCGGATCAGATCACGGCCGCTGCGTCCGGCATGGTGGGCGGCGGCCAGAATCGGCGGAATGTTGTCGCCCGGATGAGAATATTCGGCGGCGAGAAAGGTGTCGTGGAAGTCGAGTTCGCGCACCGCGACGCCGTTGGCCCACGCGGCCCACTCCGGGGAATACGTGCCGGGAACGCCGAATACCGGGGCACCGGGCCGATACGGGTGCGCCAGTGCCTGCGCGCGGGCGTCGGCCACCGCACGCCGGGTGATCGATGCGGCGGCGACGGCGGCGTTGTCGATGATCCGGTTGACGATCATCTCTTCGGTCTCCGGCGCCACCGCGACCGGATCCGTGGCGACCTCGGCGATGCGCCACGCCAGGTGTTCGGCCCGCGGGAACACCTCGGCGGAGCGGTGCGTGCGAACGAGGTGATTCTTCACAGTCGGGACCTCCCGAGAACGTCGGTGAATCGCATGATTCGGACGCTACTCAGGACGGGTACCCGTCGAAATACGTTGCAACTGCCTAGTTATGCGTTATCGATCCGGCGAAGTTGCGAATATTGCGGACAATGCGCTCGTCCGCGAACCGTTCACCGATCGGCGGTCAAACGGTCCAGCAGACAGCTCAGCGCGAACCGCACCGTCTGCTCGAGCACCTCTTCCGGCTCACCGTCGAATTCGGCCCGGCAGGCGGTGACGGCGGTCTCGGAGGCGGTGGCGAACCAGACCGTGCCGGGCGGTTCGCCGTCACTCGGTTCGGGCCCACCGACACCGGTAACCGCCACCGAATAGCTCGCGCCGAGCAGCTTGCGCACGTTGGCCGCCAACGCTTCGGCCGCCGGCCGCGACACCACGGGGACATCGGGCATATCCAGGACGGTGCGTTTGACCTCCGGGCTGTAGGCGACGACCCCGCCGCGGAACCACTGTCCCGCATCCGGTGCCGCGCCGAGGGCGGAGGCGATCTTGCCCGAGGTGAGCGATTCCGCCACCGCGATCGTCGAACCGGCCGCCGCGGCCAGCTCGGCGATCCGCTCGGCGGCACCCTCGGTCATCGCCCCGCCTCCCGGGCGGCCACGGTGTCCTCCCTCATTCCGCTCCCCGTTCCGTGCCGTCGTCGCCGCTCTCGCGGTACGCCTGCAGCGCGGTGTCGAGTTCGCGTTGCAGCCGTTGCACTTCCGCCTCGTCTCCGGCATCGGACGCAGTGGTGATGTCCTGGCGAAGCTGGGCGATGACGTCGTGTGAAACCACGGGAACCTCCTCCGGCACGGAACGGGTGAACGGTCGGGAAGCTAGCTGCCCTGCTGGTGAGACCGCTGACGCGCCTCGTCGACGTTGGCCTCGGCCCGGGCCTTCTCGGCCTGAGCTTCCTTCTCGGCCGCCTCGCGCTGCGATTCGGCCTTGTCCTGCTGGGCCCGGCCCTCCGACTCGAGGTCGTTGTTGCCGGTGACGATGCCCGCCGCCTCCTTGGCCTTCCCCTTCACATCCTCGACGACGCCCTTGATTCCTTCACGCGGGCCACTGTTGTGGTCGGACACGGAGTCCCCTTCCGTCGCAATTTCCTGACATGCAACGACCTACCCAGCGCAGCGGCGCTCAATCGGACGATTACCCGCTCACGGCTCGGGCCAGGCGGGGCAACTGCCGCAGCGGGTTGTGGTGCTCGACCTCCATCCGCTGGTCGGCGTCGAAAATGTCGCCGAGACCGGGCGCCGGATCGTGGCTGCCCGACTGTGGCAGAGTCAACGCGCTGAACGGCCAATCCGAACCGAAGACGATGTGCTCACGGCCCATCACCGCGGTGGCACTCGCCATCGCGGCGGCCGAGCCGCTCAGCGCGGTGTCGACGTAGAAGGTCGAGATCTGTCGCTGGATGTCGAGCACGGAGGGTTTCGGTAGGTCCTGCGGCCACAACTGCCCCAGCACGGTCTGAGAGGCCACGCTGATCCGGTGCGACAAGAACGGCACCGTGCCGCCCGCGTGGGCCAACTGGAAGCGAATGTTCGGATATCGCTGGGTGACACCGGTGACCATCATCATGGTCGCCGCGCGGGTGGTGTCGAAGGTGAACTCTTCCAGGAAATCCGGTAGCGGCAGTGTGGGTTTGGCGCCGTCGGGAATCGCCGCGGGGTGGACGAAAACGTAGGCGTTGCGCTGGTTCAGCGCGGCCATCAACGGCTCGAATCGCGGATCCCCCAGGTACACGCCGTTGTAGGCGGACAGCAGGATCACCCCGTCGAGATACAGTTCGTCGAGGGCGTAGATCGCCTCCGCGATCGAGGCGGGGATATCGGGCATCGGCAGGACCGCGAAGGCGCCGAACCGCGTCGGATTCGATCGGAACAGGCCGGCGGCATAGGTGTTGCAGTAGCGCGCCATGTCGTTGGCCTCCTTCCCGCTCAGGAAGGACACACCCGGGTCGGACACCGAAAGTGCTTGTGCCTGAATGCCGTAGTAGTCCATGAAGGCCAGCGCCTGATCCGGCGACCACTCCGGTGTCGGGTAACCGCCGATGGTGAGGTGGCCGTGTTCGATCAGGGCGGCACGGTAGTCCGGGGGCAGGAAATGCGCGTGCAGATCGATGCGGTAGGTGCCGGAGGGCGCGGGCCGCTGGTCGCGCACCGGTGCCGCCTGCGCGGCGGGCAACACCGCCGCCGCGGCCGCGGCCACGCCGAGAGTACCGGCGACGGCCGTACCCAGTGCGCGACGACGGCTCATCGCGGAGATGAGGCGAGCGGCGTTCATGGATTCTCACTTTCCGAATCGGCTCTGATCGGTCGCGGGTCGAGCGCGGGCGACTTCGCGCTCGACGGTTGCGAAAGATCCTGTCCGAGAAGCGTTCCGCGGTGTCCTTCCGAGAAAGGCCGTCAACGCCACCGGCAGGTATTGATCAAATCATCAGATACGATCGGCCGCGCTGTCAAGAGTAAATGATGAGATCATCAGAAATTGCCAACCGACCATGGACGACCCGATGGGCATGAGAATCCGGGCTCGACACTGGGGACGACGGCGCGGGTCCCGCCTCATCCGGCCTTGCGCACGGAGGTCGATTCCGCGTCCACCCGCCCGCTCGTCGTCGGCATCCTCGGCGTCGCACGCATCGTCGCGGGCCTGCCGGCCACCGTCTGGGGCCGGCGCAGCGTGTACGCCGTGACGGCAGTCCTCCTCGTCGCGTCGGCGGGCCTGGTCCTGATGCTTCTGCCGGCCGAGGCCCGCGCGGGCCGCCCCGGCTATCGGCAGGTGCTGCGCGGCTCGCGGTCCCTGTTCGGTGACCGGCTTCTGCTCTCGCGCGGACTGATCGCGTTCTGCCTGTCCGCCTCCTTCGGCACGCTGTGGAGCGGCCTGGCGTTGCCACTCGCGGCCTCCGTCGGTTCGGCGTTCGGCGCGGCCGCCACGACCGCCGCGTATTCGGCCGCCGGCTGGACCGGGTCCAGCATTGCCGGCGCCGCCTTCGCGGTCGGCGGCTTCGCGGTATGGGCGATCGCGGACGGCCGCCGGCGACCGGCCGACCGGCGTCCGAGGCGCTCGATCACGCCCGCCACGGAGCCGGGACACGATGTGGTGCAGACGCTCCCAGAGTGATCAGGAATCGAGAAGCGCCGGTCGTGCGATCGCCGATAACGTCTTCGACATGAACATCACCACTGCTCAGAGCACCATCGCATCGGTCATCCTGGAGACCCCGGACCCGGCTGCCGCCGCGGCCTTCTACGAGGCCGCGTTCGGACTCGGCGACCGGCTGCGGGTCCGCAAGTCGGACGCGGAGACCACCGGCTTCCGCGGATACATCCTCTCCCTCGTGGTGTCCCAGCCGAGCACCGTCGACAGCCTCATCGGCTCCGCGGTCGCGGCGGGCGCCACGACGGTCAAGCCGGCCAAGAAGAGTTTCTGGGGGTACGGCGGCGTCGTGCAGGCCCCCGACGGCGCGGTCTGGAAGATCGCCACCTCGGCGAAGAAGGACACCGGCCCGGCCACCCGCGAGATCGACGATTTCGTTCTGCTGCTCGGGGTCGAGAGTGTGAAGGCGACCAAACAGTTCTACGTCGAGCGCGGCTTGACCGTGGCCAAGAGCTTCGGCGGTAAGTACGCGGAGTTCGAGTCGCCGGCCGGGTCGGTCAAGCTCGCGCTCTACGGCCGCAAGGCCGCCGCCAAGGACGCGGGTGTCCCGGCGGAGGGCTCCGGGTCGCATCGGATCGCCGTCACCGGCCCCCTCGGTTCCTTCACCGATCCCGACGGATTCGTGTGGGAGGTCGAGGCCTGAGCCGGGTGGCCCGGCCGGAATCAGGCCGCCCGCAACGGAACTCGCAACGATTTGCGCAGCGACGACGGGCCGACCAGGGGAAGCAGCACGGCGAGGAGCTTCCCCTTGAACGCCCGCGGCGTCCGGGTCAGTTCGACGTCGACACGGCTGCCCTCCGGGGCAGGTGTGGCACGGAAGACCCACCCACCACCGGCGCCGAAGAGTTTGGAATCCCGGGTGGTCACGGTCACCGTGTCGCCCGCCGGGTCCCACTCGTAGCGGGCGCGCTCCCAGGCCGCCTCCGTCCCCTCGGTGACCTCGGCCCACCCCTCGCCCTGCTCGTGCACGACGAAGTGCTCGGCATCGATCGTCGGCCACACCTGCGGCCGGGACGGGCCGAAGTCGGTGAGCACACCCACGACCTCGGCGGGGCTCAGCGTGGAGATGAGATGAAAACGGACCGTGGTCATGGAAACTCCTCGAAACCGGTAGGGCCGCCGGCCGCGGGTTCGCGGTGCCGGACACTCATCGAGCATCGCCGCTGCCGGTGCCGCTACGAATCCGTCGGATGACGCTGCGGTGACGTAATCTCCATGACCTCCATCAGCTGGTTCGCGAACTCTTCGGCCTCGGTGCGCACTCCGTTGTGTGCCCCGGGGAACTCGACCACCTCGAGTCCGAGCCGGGCCGCGATCTCGACCGCGGGCCGATAGGGCAGGCACCCGCGCGTTTCGCGGCCGACCGCGATCACCAGACGGTCCGACACCGCGGCCAGCGCACTGTAATCCGGTGTGTACGAAGTGAATTCACGCAACTCGTGTTCGATCATGAGCGGGCCGTTGGCGGCGAGGCGGGCCCACATCTGCGCGGCACGCTCCGACAACTGCGCAACCTGCGGCGCCGGTTTCATCGCGGGACCGATGCCCGCGAGGAATCTCGCGCCGGCTGCGGCGACGCCCTCGGCGTGGAGCAGGGCATAGACCTCCTCGACCATCGCGAGGTGCCGGTCGGCGTCCGGCAGGACGGCGAAGCAGGGTGGTTCGTGCGCGACCAGTCGGCGCACCCGGTCGGGATGTCTCGCCAGCACGTCGAGTCCGACGATCGCGCCGTTGCTGGTTCCGCAGACGAACGCCGGCTCATCGGACAGATGTGCGAGCAGCCGGGCCACGTCGTCCGCCTGCACCGCCACCTGCTGATCCTCGGGCCCGTGGGCGAGCACGCTGCGCGAACAGCCGCGTGGATCCAGCGCCACGACGGTGAAACGGCGCCCGAGCACCTCGGCCATCTCGTCGAAGACGCCCGCGTCGCCGCCGCCACCGGGGATCAGCAACAGCAGCGGCCCGTCGCCGCGCAGTTCGTAGTACAGCGTGGCGCCGGGGACGGTCAGTGTGTCGGATCTCATTGCGCTACTTCCTCTTCGGTGCCGGACGGCCACTGCGACAGGGCGCGATGCAGGGCCTCGAGAATGCGGTGCCAGCTGGCGTCGATCGCCCGGGAGTGCGCGAATCCGCCGGCCGCCTCCAGGGTGGCGAAACCGTGAAATGTGCTGCGCAGCAAGCGTCCCGCGTCGGTCGCCCCGGGTTCGCTCAATCCGTATCCGCGCAACAGCGCCGCGGTGAGCTCGATACCGCGCAGCAGGGCCGGCTCTCCGGCGACCTCCTCGGGATCCATACGGATCTGCGTTGCCGCGTACCGGCCCGGATGGTCGAGGGCGTAGGAGCGGTACGCGTCGGCGAACGCGAACAACGCCTCGCGCCCGGAGCGCCCCGCCACCGCCGCGCCGATCCGCTCGTTCATCTCCGCCCCGGCCAGCAATCCCACCTGCACCTGCAGATCCCGCAGGTTCCGGACGTGGGTGTACAGGCTCGGATCCTTCACCCCGAACCTGCGGGCCACCGCGGACAGGGTGACGTGGGCGAATCCGACTTCGTCGGCGAGTTCCGCTGCGGCGCGGGCGATTCGCTGCCTGGACAATCCCGCACGGGGGGACATGTACCACTCCTAACCTAGTCTACTTAGGATGTAACCTAAGCATATTAGGATCGGCGCGGCCACATAATTTTCGCCCCGATGTCGAGGGCGATGGATGTCTAATCAGGAGTCGTCCGCGACGGACGCGGCCGCACCGGCAGGCTGCGTGACCACACCCCGGTTGCTGCCGGTCGTGGGCGCCGAAGCGGCCCACGACCTCGCGGCGATGCTCAAGGCACTCGCCGACCCCGTCCGTTTGCGGGTGTTGTCGGCCATCGCGGCGCGCGCCGGCGGGGAAGCATGTGTCTGCGACGTCTCCGACGGCCTCGACGTCACCCAGCCCACCGTCTCCCATCACCTGAAGGTGCTGCGCGAGGCCGGTCTGGTCACCAGTGAGCGCCGCGCCTCCTGGGTGTACTACCGGGTGATTCCCGAAGCGCTGCAGCGCCTTTCGGATCTGCTCGCCGATCAGGCCGGGCTGGGAGTGCACACGTGACCACGACCGAAGAGACCGCGGTCGTCGCCAAGCTGTCGATTCTCGACCGCTTCCTGCCGGTCTGGATCGGCGTGGCGATGGCCGCGGGGCTGCTGCTCGGGCGCCTCGTTCCCGGACTGGGTGACACCCTGTCGGCGGTGCAGGTCGACGGAATCTCGCTGCCCATCGCGATCGGCCTGCTGATCATGATGTATCCGGTGCTGGCGAAGGTCCGCTACGACCGGCTCGGCACCGTCACCGGCGACCGGCGCATGCTGCTCGCCTCGCTGCTGCTGAACTGGGTGGCCGGGCCCGCGCTGATGTTCACCCTCGCGTGGCTGCTGCTGCCGGATTTGCCCGAGTACCGGACCGGGCTCATCATCGTCGGCCTCGCCCGATGTATCGCGATGGTGATCATCTGGAACGATCTGGCCTGTGGCGACCGCGAAGCGGCCGCCGTGCTGGTGGCGTTGAATTCGATCTTCCAGGTCGTCATGTTCGCCGCCCTCGGCTGGTTCTATCTCTCGATCCTGCCCGGATGGCTGGGGCTCGAGCGAACCACGATCGACACCTCGCCGTGGCAGATCGCGAAATCGGTGCTGATCTTCCTCGGCATCCCGCTCATCGCCGGCTATCTCACGCGGCAGCTGGGCGAGCGGGCGCGCGGCCGGCAGTGGTACGAGGGGCGGCTGCTGCCGCGGATCGGCCCGTGGGCGCTGTACGGATTGCTGTTCACGATCGTGATCCTGTTCGCCCTGCAAGGCAACCACATCACCGCCCGGCCCTGGGACGTCGCGCGGATCGCGGTACCGCTGCTGGCGTACTTCGCGATCATGTGGGGTGGCGGCTACCTCTTCGGGTGGGTGGCCGGCCTCAGTTACGCACGCACCACCACCCTCGCCTTCACCGCGGCGGGCAACAACTTCGAACTCGCCATCGCGGTCGCGATCGCCACCTACGGCGCCGCCTCCGGCCAGGCTCTCGCCGGCGTCGTCGGCCCGCTGATCGAAGTCCCGGTTCTCGTCGGCCTCGTCTACGTCTCCCTTGCCCTGCGTCACCGGTTCCCGGCCTCCTCCGACGCTCCCACACCCGCGAAAGGCCCTGCGCGACAATGAAACCAAGCGTTCTGTTCGTGTGCGTGCACAACGCCGGACGATCCCAGATGGCCCAGGGCTTTCTCACCCACCTCGCCGGTGACCGCATCGACGTCCGCTCCGCCGGCACCGAACCCGCCGACCGCATCAACCCGGTGGCGGCGCAGGCCATGCGCGAAGTCGGCATCGATATCACCGCCGGCACCCCGGCCGTCCTGACGCCGGCACCGTCCGCCTCAGCGACATCGTCATCACCATGGGCTGCGGCGACACCTGCCCGTACTTCCCCGGTGTCGACTACCGCGACTGGCAACTGGACGACCCGGCCGGGCGAGACATCGCGGCCGTGCGGCGCATCCGCGACGAAATCCGTTCTCGCGTGGAACAACTGATCGCCGAACTCGTGCCGACGTCGTGAGGCCGCGCGCCCGGCACCGGGGTGCTCACGGTGCCAGCGATTGCGTGCCCAGCACGATCGCCAGGTCGAGACGGGCGGCGTCCTCGGTACCGGGCTCGGCGGTGTAGACGGAAATGCGCAGATCATCGAGAGTGACGATCAGGGTGTCGCAGTCGAGGGTGATCAGGCCGACCGCCGGGTGGTCGATCGTCTTCCGCCTCGACGGGTCCGGCGCGGGCGGTGGCGTCTCGGAGTTCCAGAGGTCGGTGAACGTCGAACCCGCCGCGCCGAGGTCGGTGATGAGGCGCCGCAGGGTGCGGTCGGCGGGATAGCGGGAGGCGGTCAGGCGCAGGTCGGCCACGAGCCGGGCTTCGTGCTCCGCCTGCTCCCGCTCGGAGTGCACGACCCGGGTCGGCATGCGAGTGATGTTGCGCCACACCGCATTGCGCTCCACGCCGCGCCACGCGGTGGTGTCGCCCATCAGCGCGTTGTACGGCGCGTTGGCCATCACCAGCGTCCAGCTCGCGTCGTAGACGACGACCGGCGTGTGCGACAACCGGTCGAGCAGTCGTTGCACGCTCGCGGTGATCCGCGAGGGCACGACGTCCGGGCCCGGTGCGGCATGCCCGGCCAACCGGTAGAGCAGGTCACGTTCGGCATCCGTCAGGCGCAGCGCCCGGGCCAGTGCCTCCACCACCTGCGCCGACGGCGCGGTCGCGCGCCCCTGTTCCAGGCGGGTGAGGTAGTCGGCGGAGATGCCGGCGAGCGCGGCCAGTTCCTCCCGGCGCAATCCGGCGGCCCGGCGCCGGGACCCCACCGGCACGCCGACGGCCTCGGGCGCCACCCGGTCGCGCCAGCGGCGCACCGTCCGGCCGAATTCCCACGCTTCCACGTACTCCAGTCTGCGCGAGCGCGCGCCGGCTTGTCCTGGCCCTGGCAGTCCTACGACAACCGGACGACTGCCTACGGCCCGGCCCGGTCGGCACGCTGGGGACATGACAGAAACCGGAACTGTTCTCATCACCGGCCCGACCCGCAACCTGGGCCGCGCCACCACGCTGGCGATGGCCGGCCGCCCGGTCGGACAGCGTCCCGACCTCCTTCTGGTCGGCCGCGCCGGGCCGGATCTGACCGCGATCGCCGACGAGGCCCGTGCGCGCGGCGCCCGGGTCCGCGAAATCGGTTGCGATCTGGCCGATCTCACCGATGTCCGCGCCGCCGCGACGACCGTGCGCGAACTTCTCTCCTCCGGTGCCGTGCGACCACTGCGCGCACTGATCGCCAATGCCGGCATCATGTCCGCCGACACCCGGCAAGCCACGCCCGACGGTTACGAGACGACCTTCGCCGTCAACTACCTCGCCCACGCCCAGCTCATCGGCGATCTGCTCGACGTGTTCACCGCCCCGGCGCGGATCGTTCTGCTCGGTTCGAACACCTATCACGCCAACTTCTGGCGCAGGCTGCTCCATGTCGCCGAGGCCGAATGGGCCGATCCGCTCGATCTCGCTCGCCCGGCCACCGGCGAGCGGGCGCCGGGCATGACCGCATCGGGGGTCGCGTACTCCAACGCCAAGCTGGCGATTCTGTACTACGCCCACGAACTGCAGCGCCACGCCGGCCCCGAAATCAACGTCTCGGTCTTCGAACCGGGCTGGATGCCGGGTACCGCGCTCGGCCGCGGCGCTCCCGCGCCGGTGCAAGCGATCGGCCGCGCTATCGGCCGGCTCCCCGGCGTCTCGACCCCGCAACGCTCGGGACCGCTCCTGGCCTCGATGGCCCTCGACGAGAAGTGGGCACACCTGCGCGACGGCGCCTTCGTGGTGAAGACCGCGCTCACCGAGGTGCAGCCGGTCGCCCACGACCGTGACCGCGAGCGCCGCCTGTGGGAGGCGACCACCGAGCTGCTCGAGCGCGTGCGGGCATAGGCGGCAATCCCCGCTCGATGGCGGGAAACACGTGGTGGCAGGGGTTTCATGGCGGATTCACACAGGCGCGGCGCGGGTACCTGCCGGGCCGCACCCCGGTCGGTAGGTTGGCCATCATGCGTACCGACGAGGATTCCTGGGATATCAACACCGGTGTCGGATCCACGGCATTGTTCGTCGCGGCCGCTCGCGCCCTGGGCGGCCGCGCGGACGACGCTCCGGCTCGGGACCCGCTCGCCGAGCTGTTCGTCTCGGCCGCGGGCGGCGAGTGGGCGGATCTGATGGCAGGACGACTGCCTGAACATCCCTTGCTGACAACCGATTTCGGCATCCCGTTCCAGCAGCATCAGCTCTTCCGCACCCGCTATTTCGACGACTACCTGGAGGCCGCGGTGTCGTCGGGAATCCGGCAGGTGGCGGTGCTCGCGGCGGGCCTGGACGCACGCGCCTATCGACTGCCGTGGCTGGCGGGCTGCACAGTCTACGAACTGGACCGGCCGCGGGTACTCGAGTACAAGCGCGCGACCCTCGCGCAGGCCGGGCGCGAACCGATCGCGGATCGCCGGGAGGTGGCGGTCGATCTGCGCGGCGATTGGCCGAAAGCCCTGCGCGACAGCGGCTTCGACTCCGACCGGCCGACCGCGTGGTTGATCGAGGGGCTGCTGATCTACCTCACACCCGCCGCCCAGGACCGGCTGTTCGATACGGTTCACTCGCTCAGCGCACCCGGCAGCCGGGCCGCCGTCGAACAGATGGATCCCCTGCCCGCCGAGGCCGCCGAAGCCCTGGCAGCAGACGGAGAATCCGGCTCGGAATGGGTGAAGTTGATCTACAACGAGCCGCGCAGCGAGGCCACCACCTGGTTCACCGACCGCGGATGGAGCGGTGAGCGCGTCTACCTTCCCGACTACATTCGCAGCCTCGGCCACACCCCGGCGGGCCCCGACGGCCGCCAGCAGTCACTGATCAATCTGGCGACCGTCACCCGGCCGTGAGCCGTGTGCGGCAATCGGATTCGCCCACCGAGCCGCTGTCGCACTCCTACCCCCGGTATCCGCTCAGGTTGTACACCGTGACGTTGCCGAGGTGCTGAGCCGGGAAGGTGGCGGTGACCCAGGCGGTGATGTCGGCATGCTGATTGCGGCCGAAACCGCCCGGGCCGCCGCTGTTCTCGGTGGTGTCCGGCTGCGGCTGCCCCGGCGTGCTTCCCGGTGCCGTCTGCTCCCGGCCCCGGCTCGTGGTCGCACCCTCGGCGCGCCCGGTCGTGCCCGGATTCCGGTCGCCGGGCGCGGCCTGCTCCCGCACATCCGCCGGACCTTGGTTGCGACCGTCGGCCTGAACGACGTAGTAGGCGATCTTCCCGTCCTTCACGTCGGCCTGGAACTGCGCCGACGTCGGCACCGGGTCACTGCCGGAGAACCCGCCGATCGCCATCACCGGCCTGCCGCTTTCCAGTTCGAGCGCGGCGGCCGCGGACGAACCGTTGGTCGCCGCCGCCCAGGTCGCGGTCGTCGCCTTCAGCATCGCCGAGAGCTGCGGATCCGGACGCGTCCGACCGAAGTCGCCACGCCCGCCGGCCTGCGCCGGGCCGACGGTCGGTCCGCCGCCGGAGTGCGCGGTGGCGACGGTCGCGAACGAGTAGGCCGCACCGCCCGCCAGAGCACCGATCAGCCCGATCGTCAGGACGACGGCGGCGAGTCGGCGAGACACGTCGTAGGTCCGGGGCAACACCAGTACGACCGCTGCGGCGATCGTCACCACCGCGATCGTCCAGCGCAGCTCCGGATACCAGCCGCTGTTGCGGTGCAGCAGAACGACACTCCACACGCCCGTCACCACCAGCAGTGCGGCCGTGCCGAATCGGCCGAAAGCCGTGTGCCGCCGGTTCCACAGTTCGGCGACGCCGACCGCGAACATTCCGGCGACCGCCGGGGCGATCGAGAGGCAGTAGTACGGATGCACCATGCCGTTCATGTAGCTGAGCACACCGCCGTCGATGACGATCCAGCCGCCGAACACGATGGCCGCCGCACGGATCCGATCGGTGCGCGGGGCGCGGCCGCGCGAGATGAGCACCAGCACCATCGCCAGTAACGCGGCCGGCAGTAACCAGCCGATCTCGAAGCCGAACTCCCCGGTGAACAACCGCTGCACACCGTGCACCTGCCCGCCGAAGCCACCGAATCCGTTGTGCGCGTCCGCGGGCGGGGCCGCGTGGGCCGACGCGGCCGCCTGGGCCGCGGGCGCCGGCGCCGCCCCACCACCGTGATTGCGGCCGAGCACCCGGGCGAAACCGTTGTACCCGAGCACCAGGTTCATGAAGTTGTCGTCGGTCGAGCCGGCCAGGTACGGGCGGCTCGACGCGGGCCACCAGAGCGTGAGCAGCACATACCAGCCGCTGGACACCAGCAGCGCGGCGAGTCCGCCGAGCAGTTGCAGCAGGCGGGTGCGCAGCGACGTCGGAGCGGCCACGAGGTAGGCCACGCCCAGCGCGGGCAGCACCATCAGCCCCTCGAGCATCTTCGCCAGGAACGCGAAGCCCAACGCCGCACCGGCCAGCAGCAGCCACGTCGTGGAGGCGCGGTCGAGTGCCCGCACCGTGGCATAGGCGGCGGCCGTCATGAGCAGCACCATGACCGCGTCCGGATTGTCGAATCGGAACATCAACGCCGCCACCGGTGTCAGCGCCAGCGCCGCGCCCGCGAGCACCGCCGTCCAGTGGTTGTTCGTGATCCGCCGGACCGCGCCGTAGAGCAGGGCGACCGCGGCCACCGCCATCAACGCCTGCGGAACGAGCATGCTCGCGCTGGAGAAGCCGAAGATGCGACCGGACAACCCCATCACCCACTGCGAGACGGGTGGCTTGTCGACGGTGATGAAATTCGCCGGATCCAGGGAGCCGAACAGCATCGCCTCCCAGTTCTTCGATCCGGCCCAGGCGGCGCCGGCGTAGAACTGGTTGCCCATCCCGTTGACGGTGATGTTCCACAGGTACATCACCGCCGTCGCGATCAGGAGCACCGCCAGACCGGCCCGCTCGACGGCTCTGCCGCCGAATCCGGGAGCGGCGCCGGGTTTCGCGAGCTCGGGCGGTACCACCGGCGAATTCTCGAGGAGTGATGTAGTCACGGTGCCTATTCAGCCCGCGCAGCTCCACAGCTACCTGTGAGCGAGCAGTGAGGTTGCGATGAACGCCTAGCGGGCCGGCTTCTGCCCCGCGGCCGCGACCGCCCGGCGCCGGGGACGCTCACCGGGCACGAGCAGCGCGAGGACGGCGACCACCACCGCACCGCCGAACAGGTACAACCCCCACGTGCCGGTGAGAAGATGCTGGTAGTCGTCGCGCAACTGTCTGTCGAACCGCTGATCCAATCGCCAAGCCGGTACCGCGATCGCCGCGATTCCGGCCAGCACCGCCAGCCATCCCAGGACGCGCGAGCCGAACAGCCCCGCCAACAGCATCACCAGAGCGACGAGCAGCAACACCACCGTGTAGGACGCGCGCAGCTGCGTCGCCTGGGCCTGCACCCCGTCCAGCGGGATTCCGGTCGCGAAGCCGTCGCGGATATCGGCGAGCCGGATGTGGCGGGCCTGCACAACTCCGACGAACGGCCCGAACGCTCCGACCGCCATCACGACCCCACAGGCGAACAGCACCAGATGGACGACAGCGCGCATACGTCCACGGTATTCCGGCCGGCCTCGCAATGCACCGACCCCGGCGCGATCGTCGTCGTGTCGCGACCGGACACGCCGACAATTCAGACGCCGGTGGTCGATCCCGGGCGTACGACCATCAGCACCGCGACGATCGCCCACAGCAGGTTGAAGATTCCGGCCGACATGGCCAGGCGCGCGGCCGTGGCATCGACGCGGCCGGCTGCCACGGTCGTGAGCGCGGCGCGTTGGTCGGGCAGGATCATCGTGCCCAGGATCGCGGCGGCGGCAGCGGTGAGGGCGATCGACGTGATCAGCCATCCCGTGCCGAGTACACCCAGGGCGGCGCCGGTGGCCAGCCCGAAGATCGGAACCGCGAGCCCGACGGCCGCGTATACCCGGCAAATGCGGTGCAGTACTTGAAGATTCGCGTTCATGTCGGCCGATCCGGCGGCCCGGCGCAGGGCTGGGGGAAACATACTGGCAGCGACGGCAACCGGGCCGATCGCGATCACCGCGGCCAGAACATGCAGCGACAGCAGCACTTTCGTCACCGGATGTGCTCCGCTCCACCGCGGCGCACGCCGGTGACCTTCGACGCGGGCAGGCGTCCCGCCTTGGCGGTGCCGGTGAGCGCGTCGCCCTCGACGGTCACCGCGAAGGCGAGATTCAGGCGCATCGGTTTCCTGACGGCCTGATTCCAGGTGAGCCGATCACCATCGAGCACGATGTCGTGCAGCGAAACCCGTTCGCCCGCACCGCTTGCCGTGCCGGCGAGGGTGCCGTTCTCGCGATGGATATCGAGTTCGACGGCAATCCTGCCGATCGGGGTGGAGATGGACAGATCCCAAATGCCTTCGGCGGACATGACGCAGTTGTTCCTCGGATGTGTCGTGGGTGAGCAGGTCGGATCAGACGGTGACGGGAACGGGGCCCTGGCGACGCCAGACGATGCCGCGGCGTTCGTGCGCGAACAGCCGCTCGACCGCGTGCGCGATGCGCGGCCCGACCTCGCGTTCGAGCAGATGGAGCCCGAGGTCGAGCCCGGAGGTGACGCCGGCGCCGGTGACGAGATCGCCGTCGTCGACCACTCGCGCGTCCACGGCCTGCACGCCCGTGGCCTCGAGCAGATCCAGTCCCAGATGATGGGTGGTCGCCGGACGCCCCTCCACCAGCCCGGCCATGGCGAGAATCAACGACCCGCCGCAGACGGCGGCAACCGTGATCCGCGGATTCGCCATCGCCGCGCGGAGCAGCTCGGGCAGTCCGGTGGTCAGCGTGCGGCCGAGCAGAACCGGGATCGATTCGTCGCGACGCCACTCGCCGGCGGCCCCGGCATCCTGATCCGGCATCTCCCCCGGCTCGCCGATGCGGCCCGAGGCGCCGGGGACCAGCACCACACCGGGCCGCGCCGGATCGAGCGCCGCGGTAGCGCGCAAGGTCAGGCCGCCGGTGCCGCTCACCACCTCCCGCGGCCCTTCCGCCGAGACCAGTTCGACGCTCACGGCACCGTCGGATGCGGTCCCGCCGGCATAGAGCACCTCGTAGGGGGCGATGACGTCCAGCGGATCGAACCCGTCGAACAGGACGATCTGAGCATGCATGGGAATCCCTTCGAATCCGCCCGGCCGCCCGGGCACGGCCTGACGGTATTCGGGCGGGTACGCGGTTCCCAGTGGCGTTTTCGACAGGTTTCGACGGGAAAACGACATACCTCGAAAAAGTCGCTATCACCTGGAATAAGAGGGCGATGTCCGGAGCATCATGGCGAACATCACAGGCGGCGACGAGGTATGTTCCGGCCATGCACACCGTCGCCGTCCTCGCCCTGGAAGGGGTCGTCTCGTTCGACCTCGCCGCCCCGATCGAGGCCTTCACCCGGACCCGGCTGCCCGACGGCCGCCCCGGCTATCAGGTCCGGGTCTGCGCGGAACAACCCGAGGTCGACGCCGGTGCCTTCAGCTTGCGTGCTCCCTGGGGGCTGGCCGGACTCGAGGACGCCGACACCATCATGGTGCCCGGCACCGCGAACCCGGCCGCACCGATTTCGCCCGCCGTCCGGGACGCGCTGCGTAGCGCGGCCGCGCACGGCACGCGCATCGCCTCGATCTGCTCGGGCACCTTCCCGCTCGCCGCCACCGGACTGCTCGACGGGCTGCGCGCCACCACGCACTGGATCGCCGCCGCCGAGCTGGCGGCCGCGTATCCGGCGATCGAGGTGGACCCGGATGTGCTCTACGTCGACAACGGCCAGATCCTCACCTCGGCCGGCGCCGCCGCGGCCCTGGACCTGTGCCTGCACATGATCCGCCGCGACTACGGTTCGGCGGTGGCCGCGGACACCGCCCGGCTCTCGGTGATGCCGTTGGAACGCGAAGGCGGACAAGCCCAATTCATCGTCCACGGCTTCGCGCCCACGCCGCGCGGCTCCGATCTCGAGCCGCTGCTGAACTGGCTCGAGACCAACCTCGCGGCCGACGTGACCCTCGACGAGATCGCCGCGCGCGCCGGAGTCAGCACCCGCACCCTCCTTCGCCGCTTCCGCGAGCACACCGGCACCACGCCCCTGCAGTGGCTGCATCGCGCCCGCATCCGCCGCGCCCAGCATCTGCTGGAATCCACCACCCATTCGGTCGAACGCATCGGCGCCCAGGTCGGATTCGGTTCGCCCACCACCTTCCGCGAGCGGTTCAAACGCACCACCGGAGTCAGTCCGCACAGCTATCGCCGCAGCTTCAGCTGATCTTCAGCTCACGGTCGCCGCCCCGGCAACTCATTGCTCACGCACAGCTCACACCCAGCCTCGGTCCGCATGCTGGCCTTTCAGAGAGGGCCGACGCGCGTCGGCACAGCACCGAACGAGCAGGTGACCGATATGGGAACGTCACATCCGAACCGCCGCGTGGGCCGGACAGCGGCCGGGGTACTCCTGGCCGTCGGCGCCGTCGGCACCACGACGGCGGCGGTCGTCGCATACGCCGACAACCAGTCCGCCGCGACCACCAACACCAGCATCACCGACAACACCGGCAGCGCGAGCACCGGCAGCGCGAGCACCGATCAGTCCTCCGGCACCGAGGGCACCGTGCCCCAGCTGAGCCCCGGCCAGGGCACCGCGCACGCGCGTTCGAGCGGCTCATGACCTCGACACACGCGGCGGAGACCGCCGCAGCCGAATGGGAGCTGTGGAGCACCACCGCTCGCCTCGTCGTCACCGATCCGGCCGCCCTGGCCGGGGCGCGCCGCCTCGTCGACGCTCACCTGGATCGAGTCGACAACGCCTGCAACCGTTTTCGCGCCGATTCCGAAATCGGCATGCTGACACCCGGCCGCCCGGTCACCGTCAGCGCGTTGTTCGACGAATATCTCGACGCGGCCCTGACCGTCGCTCGCGACACCGACGGCGATGTCGATCCGACGGTCGGCGCCGACCTCGACAACCTCGGCTACGACCGCGATTTCACGCAGATCATCGCCGGGCCGGTGGTCGTCCCGCTGAGCGTCACCCGGCGACCCGACTGGTCGCAGGTGATCCGGTCGCCGCGGTCGGTGACGCTGCCCGCCGGCGTGCGGCTCGACTTCGGCGCGACGGCGAAGGCCCTGGCCGCCGACCGGTGTGCGCGCACGGTCGCCGAGGAACTCGACTGCGGCGTACTGGTGAGCCTGGGCGGCGACATCGCCACCGCCGGGCCCGCTCCCGACGGGCACTGGCAGGTGCTCGTCCAGGACGATGCGACCCAGCCCGCCGCCCTCGTCCGACTGCCCGCGGGTGCGGCGATCGCCACCTCGAGTACGGTGCGACGGCGCTGGATTCGCGGGGGACGGCCGCTGCACCACATCCTCGATCCCCGCACCGGGTGTGCCGCGGAGCCGGTCTGGCGCACGGTGTCGGTGGCCGCCGACTCCTGCCTCGCGGCCAATGCGGCCGCCACCGCCGCGGTCGTGCGCGGGCGTGCGGCACTGCCGTGGCTGCGTTCCGCCGGGCTGCCGGCCCGGCTGGTGGACCGGCACGGGCGAGTCCTCATCCTCGGCGGCTGGCCCGACGAGCCGGACGGAATTCGATGAATACCTCTGCGTTCGACCAGGCATTGTGGGCGTTCGGCCGGGCCGGCGGGATCACGGCACTGATTCTGCTGACCGTCGCGGCCGTCGCCGGGATCGCCGCGCGCTCCGGGCGGGCCGTCCTGCTTCCCCGCGCCGGCCTCGCCGAATTCCACCGCGGCGCGGCACTGTCGGCGACGGCATTCGTCGCGCTGCACGTGCTGGCGATGCTCCTCGATCCGTACGCCCAGTTGCGGCTGCTGACCGTGGTGGTGCCGTTCACCGGCGGCTATCGGCCGCTGTGGGTGGGTTTCGGCACCCTGGCCGTCGACCTGATGGCCGTCGTCGTGATCACCGCGCTGCTGCGACATCGGCTGGGCCCCACAGTCTTCCGCCTGGTGCACTGGTCGGTGTACGCACTGTGGCCGGTGGCCCTGATCCACACGCTCGGATCGGGAAGTGACGTCGACCGGATCTGGATGCTCGTCCTCGTCGGCGCGTGCGTTCTCGCCGTCGCCACCGCCGGCGTCTCGCGGTTCAGCCGCGGTTTCACCGAATTCACCACAGTCCCCGAAAGGAGCCGGCGATGACGGCGACACTGACCGGAAATCCCGCGACTCCACCCGCCCCGGCCGGCACCGACCGATTGCTGGCGGCCGGCGATTCCAGCCTTTCCGCGCATGCGGCCTCCTACGGCCCCGCCCGCGCGGTCGGCAGCGAGTTCATCGACGTGGTGGCTGCTGCCGGTCTCACCGGTCGCGGGGGCGCGGGCTTCCCGGTGGCGCGCAAACTCGCGGCGGTGGCCGACGGCCGGGGCGCCGTCGTGGTCGCCAACGGCGCCGAGGGCGAGCCGGCCAGCGACAAGGACGCGGTATTGCTTTGGCGCGCACCGCATCTGGTGCTCGACGGACTGTCCGTGGCGGCCGCCGCCGTGGGGGCGCGGCGATGCCACCTGTACGCACCGGAGCGACTGCTCGACCCGATTCGGCACGCCCTCACCGAGCGGCAGTCCACCGGCTACGACACGCGGCGCGTGGATCTCACCCCGGCCGCCGACGGCTTCCTGGCCGGGGAGAAGAGCGCGGTTCTGGAGCGGCTGGCCGGTCGCGCACCGATACCGCGGGACAAGCCGGTCAGCACCTCTCGATCCGGGCTGAACGGCCGCCCGACGCTGGTGCAGAACGTGGAGACGCTCGCGCATCTGGCACTGCTGGCCCGATTCGGCCCGGCCTGGTTCCGCTCTGCCGGAACCCCCGACGAACCCGGCACCATGCTGGTCACCCTGTCCGGCACCACCGCATCCGGCGTCGTGGAGATCCCGATCGGCACCGGCCTGATCGAATTGATCCAGCGGTTCGGGCGCACCGATCCGGCCCAGGTCCAGGCGGTGCTGATCGGCGGATACCACGGCACCTGGCTGCCGGGCAGCGCACTGGCCGGCGCGGCAATGTCCCGAAACGCCCTGCGACACCGGCACGCATCGCCCGGCGCCGGGGTTGTACGCGTACTCCGCCACGACGAATGCGGGCTGCGGGTCACCGCGGACATCATCGCGTACCTCGCCGCCCAGAGCGCCGGACAGTGCGGGCCGTGCCGGAACGGATTACCGCAGCTGGCCCGCACCGTCGGCGATCTGGCGGCCCGCGGCCGCACCCGGCCCCAAGACGTCGCCCGCATCGCCGATCTGGTCGACGGTCGCGGCGCCTGCCACCACCCCGACGGGACCGCACGCCTGGCACGTTCGGCCCTGGCTGTCTTCGCCGAGGAAATCGCCCGCCACCGGCACGGTTCCTGCCGTGCCCGTTCCCGGGGAGCCGCGCTGTGACCGCACCCGATCGCCCCACCTGGCGCCTGCACATCGATTGGACTCGCTGCGACGGCCGCGGCCTGTGCAGCGAACTGCTGCCCCATGCCATCGCCCGCGACGACTGGGGCTTTCCGCTCACCCGCGACCACCGCGATCCGGTCCTCGACAGCGGTGCGGCCGCCGCGGCCCGCGACGCGGTGAGCCTGTGCCCGCGCCTGGCCCTGTCGCTGCGGCGGATCGGGTGAGCTGCGGCGGATCCGATGACCCGGGTTGAAGACGACCATCCCGGGTAAGGGCTCGGTATGGAATTACTGGTGATCGCCGGTTTGGTAGTCCTGGTCGCGGCGGTGGTGCTGTACCGCACGATCCACAATCACCGGTCGGGTCCGACGGAGCCGCCGGACAAAGAGGGCAACCTGCGGTGACGAGGCGCGCGGAACGACAGGAGGCTGGTTCGGTGACATCTCTGTGGCTCGATCGAACGCCCGTCTCGGTCCCGGTGACTCCGGATCCCGGCGGGGAGTACGACGTTGTGGTCGTCGGCGCCGGGCTCACCGGTCTGGTGACCGCGTTGCTCTTCGCGCGCGCCGGGAGCACGGTCGCGGTCCTCGAGGGCCGCACGATCGGCGCGGCCGCGACCGGCAACACCACCGGCAAGCTCAGCTTGCTGCAGGGCACCCACCTCTCGGCGATCACCGCGAAGCATTCGACGGCCACGGTGCGCAAATACGTCGACGCGAATCTGGAGGGCCAGCAATGGCTGCTGCGGTTCTGCGCCGAGAACGACATCGCCACCCAGCGCGCCGACGCGATCACCTACGCCGGTACCGAAGCCGGAACCGACTCGGTGCGCAAGGAATTTCGCGCCTGTGAGCGAGCCGGTCTCGACGTCGCGTGGTCCGACGACACCGCCCTGCCGTTCCCCACCTACGGCGCCGTGCGACTGGCGGACCAGGCGCAGTTCGATCCGATGGACGTCCTCGAGGGACTGACCCTGCAGGCCTGCCGGCACGGTGCGACGATCTTCGAACACACCCGCGTGCACGCCGTCCACGGCGATACGGTGTCGACCGACCGCGGCGATATCCGCGCCGGAACCGTCGTGCTGGCCACGGGCACACCGATTCTCGACCGCGGCGGGTACTTCGCGCGACTGGAGCCGCACCGCTCCTACGCGGCCGCGTTCCGGGTGCCCGGCGTATTCCCGCACGACATGTACCTGTCTGCCGACCAGCCCACGCGGTCGCTGCGGTACGCCCCGCACGACGGGGAGGATCTGCTGCTCGTCGGCGGCAGCGGGCACGTCGTCGGCCGCACCCGCTCGGAGAAGGCGCACGTCGCCGACATGTACACCTGGACGCGCACCCACTTCCCCGACGCCGAGCTGACCCACCGCTGGTCGGCCCAGGACTATTCGGCCATCGACGAACTGCCCTACGCCGGACCGCTGCTGCCGGGCAGCGATCACATCCTCGTCGCCAGCGGCTACGCGAAATGGGGAATGACCAATGCGGTGGCGGCGGGCCTCGCGCTGGCCGGCACCGTGCTCGGCGGCCATCAGCCGTGGGCGCAGGCGTATCGCACCTGGCGCGGCAGCGAAGTGACCGGGCTGGTGAAGGCCGCGTCGATGAATCTCCAAGTCGCACGGCATCTGACGACCGGCTGGCTGAGCGCGGCCTTCGGCGGTGGCGACACCCCCGCCGAGGGCGAGGGCAGAGTGGAGCGCCGCGGAATCCGGCCCGCCGGAGTCTGCACCGTCGACGGCACCACTTCGGCCGTCTCACCGATCTGCCCACATCTGCACGGCATCCTCAACTGGAACGACGCCGAGCGTTCGTGGGATTGCCCGCTGCACGGCTCGCGATTCACCCACGACGGAAAACTGCTGGAGGGACCGGCAACTCGCGATCTCGATCAGCTGTGACGGTCCGGCTACGCCGGACCCCTCACCGGCCTAGGGCGTCACGATGGCGAAGTCGGGGTCGGGGGCGTCGAGATATCCGACCAGTTCGATCAGCTTCGACACGTCGCCCTCGACGGTGACCGCGCCGTCGGCGATCAGCTGCCGCATATCCTTCGCACCGAGCAGGGCCGCGTGCAGATCGGCGTCGGACAGGGTGAATGTGGCGTCCGGGGTGGGCATATCCGTGCTCGCGTCGAAGTGGACGAGGACGCCGTTGCGCAGCTGGGTGCGGTGCACGAGATTCCGGTCGGAGACGTTCCAGTCGATGGTGATGGCGGCCGACCAGGCCTTGGGACCGTCGATCCGCAGCGCGATGGCGTCGAAAAGCTGTTCCACCGTGAGCGCGGCCGCGATGTCGGGTGCGTCCGAGGCGGTCGGTGTACCGACCGATCCGTGGCGCAATTCGTAGGCGCCCATCAGGAAGAAGTTGCGCCAGGTACCGTTCTCCGCGCCGTAGCCGAGTTGTTCGAACGTGTCGGCCTGCAGCTCCCGCGCCTCGCGGTTGTCCGGTTCGGCGAAGATCACGTAGTTCAGAACCTGTGCGACCCAACGGAAATCGCCGGCGGCGAACGAGTCGCGCGCCTTGTTCAGCACCTGCTCGGCACCGCCCATGTAGTCGACGTGCCGCTTCGCCGATTCGGTCGGCGGATGCTCCCACAGGGTGGCCGGATTACCTTCGAACCATCCCATGTAGCGCTGGTATATCGCCTTCACGTTGTGGCTGACCGAACCGTAGTATCCGCGCGCATGCCAGGCCGCGGCGACGGCCGGGGGCAATGCGATGGTTTCGGCGATTTCGATACCGATGGCGCCCTTGTTCAATGCGCGCAATGTCTGGTCGTGCAGATATCCGTACAGATCACGTTGCAGCGCAAGGAATTCCGTGAGGTTCTCGGTGCCCCACGTCGGCCAGTGGTGCGAAGCGAACAGCACATCCGCCCGCGCAGCATAGCGATTGATCGACTCCGTCAGATATTTCGACCACACATGCGGATCGCGCACCAGGGCTCCGCGCAACGTCAGCAGATTGTGCAAGGTGTGCGTCGCGTTCTCCGCCATACACAATGCACGCCGGTCGGGAAAATAGAAATTCATCTCCGACGGCGCCTCGGTGCCCGGAGTCATCTGGAATTCGATGCGCACACCGTCGACGACCTCGGTCTGCCCGGTGTGGGTGATGTCGATCGTGGGTGGGATCAGGGTCGGGGTTCCGGTCGAGGTCGTCGGCCCCAAACCGGCGCCGACCGCGCCCTTCGGGCCGCGCGCCAGGGCCGCGCCGTACATATAGGCGGCGCGCCGGCCCATGGCGGTGCCGGCGTAGACGTTCTCCTCGACCGCATGTTCCACGAATCCCGCCGGCGCCAGAATCGGGCAGCGGCCCGCCGCGACATCGTCCGCCGTGGTCACGCCTTTGACGCCGCCGAAGTGATCGATATGCGAATGCGAATAGATCACCCCCGTCACCGGCCGGTCACCGCGATGAGTGCGATAGAGCGCGAGTCCCGCGGCGGCGGTTTCCAGCGAGATCAACGGATCGATCACGATGACACCGGTATCGCCCTCGACCACGGTCATATTCGACAGATCGAGCCCGCGAATCTGATAGATCCCCTCGGTCACCTCGAACAAACCCTGAATGGCACACAATTTCGACTGCCGCCACAGGCTGGGATGCACGGTGGGCGGGCATTCCGCGTCGAGAAAGGAGTATCCGTCGCTGTCCCACACCACATCGCCCGCCGCATTCTCGACCACTCCGGGTTCCAGCGCCGCGATGAACCCGCGCCGCGCGTCCGCGAAATCCTGATCGTCCCCGAAGGGCAGCGCCCGGGTCGCCTCCTCGTTCTGTGTCCGCACACTGCCGGAAACGTCGCCCTGGCCGCTCATGGCACGCACCCCAATCCGCACGAAGGCTGTGGTTGTGTCGACTCGCCTGCGACCCTGCCAGCGGCGTCTGGAAATCACCTCACCCGAGACGGGTGAGCATGACCGCCGCGGCCGCATCGCCCGATGCACGCACCGGTCCGAGCGGAGATCACCTCCTACGGGTGAAGCCGGCACGCCTCGCACCCGAGATCATCGGCTCGACGGCATGCGGCGCTGCCGCCTCGGCAATCGTGTCACCGACGAGTACCAGGAGGACGCTATGGATCGGGCCGCGAAACCTTCCCTGCTGTCACGCATTTCGGCGCGGCAGTGGGTGGCGATCGTGCTGGCGGTGCTGACCGTCATCTTCGTCGCGCAGAACCATCATCGCGTCGACATCAACATCCTCACCGTCACCATCCGGTCGCCGATGTGGCTGGTGCTGCTGATCATGTTCCTCGTCGGCTGGGTCGCGGGCCTGCTCACCCGGCGCAGCCGGCGCTGACCGGTCAGAGTCCGCCGATTCCCTTTCCCAGGACGACGGCACCCATCACCAGCAGCACGATCGCCATCACGACGTGGTTGTCGGCCTGCAACCATCGCCGGGCGCTGTCGAGCGGTTCCCGCAGCCGATCGGCGGCCACCAGATATCCGATCACCACCGCCAGCACACTGGCCGCCGCGATCACCGTGAACACCACCACCGCGATCGCCTGCCGGCCACCGCCGATCCCACTCGTGCCGATGGCCACCCCGGCCGAGATGCACAACAGCAGATTCTTCGGATTCACCGCCGAGAGCATCGCGCCCAGACCGACCGCGCCCACCGCGCTCAACGTGTCGATCGCACGCATCCACCCGGGAACGTCGGTTTCCGAGCGAGACCGCCACTGCCTCGCGGCCAGACCCAGCAGCACGATACCCAGCACGATCTTGATCCACGCGGTCACCGTCGACGGATGCTCGTTTTCCGAATCCGACATCGTTCCCGACAACAACACGAAGATCGTGGTGACGACGACGATCCCGAGGAGCCAGCCGATCGCGAAGCCGGTCCCGGCCCGCGCGGCATTCGCCGAGAGAATGATCAGGATGGCGGCCACGATCGGGATCGGCGAGATCGCGACACCGACCGCCAGGGGCAGCAGATCGCCGATGACAGCGCCCATCTGCGCATCACATCTGCGGGCGCCAGGTGGCGACGGCCCAGATGACGACGATGTCGAGGGCGATCACGGTCAGCGACCACCACGGATACCAGGGCAACCACAGGAAATTCGCGATGATCGACAGGGCCGCGATGCCGATCGCCGCACCGCGGCCCCACGCGGTTCCGGTCATCAGGCCCAGCGCACACACCACGAGCACGATCCCGAGTCCGATGTGGACCCACCCCCAGGTGGTGAGGTCGACCTTGTAGACGTAATCGGGCCCGGCCACGAACAGGGTGTCGTCGGCCACGGCCGAAATCCCTTGCAGGATCGACAGAATGCCGACCGTGACGAGCAGGATCGCGGCGCCGATCGAGGTACCGGCGGCGAAGCCCTGCCGCACGGGGTGGCTGTGGGCCGGCGCCCGGTGCTGCGACGAGGTTGTCATCTCCGACTCCTTCCGAGCAGGGTTGCCGATGACTGTCGCGCAGGTGAACCCGGCTCACCTCACCCGAATCGGATGAAGTGCGAGCTACTTCCCGGTGGCGACCGCGCCGCCGTCGTTCTTGTGCCGACCGGCGAGATGGTCGATACCGAGTTTCTCGGCGAACAGATGGCGCTGCACGATCCAGCCCGCCGCCGAGAGCGCGATCCAGGCCAGCGCCGAGAAGATCTGTTCCCAGGTGGAATCCGGCGCCCGCAGGAACGACAGATGATCGTTCGTGCGACCGATCCCGCTCAGCACCATGCTCGCGCCGCCGATCGAGGTCAGCCACAGCAGTGCCCGGGCCCGGAATCGGTCGGCGAGGAAACCGCCGGCCACGCCGACCGCCAGGATCACGATCATGCTCAGCGCCCAGTTCTTGTCTCCCGGTTGCAGCACCGACGCCAGTTTGGCGCCGACCATCGCGCCGGTCAGCCCGCCGATGACATACGACGCGAAACGGAAGACCAGCGAGGTCACCACCCACGAGGAGAGCGCGCCGATCGCTCCGAACAGCAGCAACCACAGAAACGACGGATTGAACAGATCCGCGACCAGCCACCCGATGCCGAATCCGATCGCCAGGATCCCCAGATGCACCGATCTGATGCCGTAGAAGCAGAGCAGAGCCCCGACGAGCGCAACCACGATGCCGTTCATCACGACCCCTTTCGACCGTGAACCGCGTGCGCGACGATGCCGCAGCTTCACAGTAACCGCCCAGTTACCGGCGAGCACGGGGAACGTGCGAGGGAATTCCGGCACCCGCGGGCCCGCTGCCGGGCCTCGTGCCGCTACAGCATGCGCTCCCGGCCGTAGGTCGCGAATTCGGCCTCCCACGCCTGCTTGTCCGCCGGCGTCATGCGGTCGTACGCGGGTTCGCCGCGGCCGATCCAGCGATAGACGGCATCGTCGGTGCGCCACGCCTGCTCCTGCAGTCGGCGCTTGAGAACCTTGTTGGACCCGGTGACCGGCAAATTCGCCGACACCCGAAGCAGTCGCGGGGTACCCTTCGTGCCGAGGTCCCGTTGCGCGGTAAGGAATTCGGCGAATTCGCGCATATCGAACGAATCCGGATCGGCGACCTCCACGGCGGCCATGACCTGGTCACCGGATCGCGGGTCGGGGACGCCGAACACGGCGGCGGCGACGATCGCGGGATGGCGGCGCAGGACCTGTTCGATCATCAGGGCGGAGGTGTTCTCACCGTCGACGCGAATCCAATCGCCCTTGCGGCCCGCGAAATACAGGAATCCCTCGGTATCGATGTAGCCGAGATCTCCGGTCCAGTACCAGCCGTTGCGAATGCGTTCGGCATCGGCGGCGTCGTTCTTGTAATAGCCCTCGAAGGCCAACGCGCCGGCTTTGTCGATCATCTCGCCGATCGCCTCGTCGGGATTGCGGACCCGGCCGTATTCGTCGAGTTCCGCACGCACACATTCGCGCAGCGTATCCGGATTCACCACCGCGACACCGGCATGCGCGGGACGGCCGAGGGCGGCGGGCGGGGCATTCGGATCCAGCGCCGCCAACGTCGCGCCCTCACTGGAACCGTAGCCCTCGAACAATTCGGCGCCGAACCGGCGCCGGAATTCGGCCTGATCGGCCACCGACGCCTCGGTGCCGAAACCGCGCACCAGACTGTTGTCGCCGTCCTGCGGTGTTTCGGGGGTGACGAGCAGATATCCGAGCGCCTTGCCGACGTAGGTGAAGAAGGTCGCGCCGAAATATCGAACATCGGGAAGGAATTGGGAGGCAGAGAATTTCGGTGTGAGACATACCGTCGCGCCGACCGTCAGCGCGGGCGCCCACAACGCCATGATGGCATTGCCGTGGAACAGCGGCATACAGCAGTAGTCGACATCGTCGCGCACGTGACCGAATTTGTCCCGCGCCGCGTACGCGATCATGGCCAGGCGGCGCTGACTGCATTTCACCGCCTTCGAGGTTCCGGTGGTGCCGGAGGTGAACAGCAACAGCATCAGCGCGTCCGGGCCGCCCGCGGCCACCGGTTCGCCGCGATGGGCGTCGACGAGCGCGGCATAACCGGGGTCGTCGACCTGCAGATACCGGTCGCCGGGAAGGTCGAGATCCAGTTCGCGCAGTCGCGCCATCCCGGCCGCGTCGGTGACGATCAACTGGCAATCGACGTATCGGATATCCGAGGCCAGCTGAGCGTCTCCGCGGGTGGGATTCAGGCCGGCGACCGTGGCGCCCGCCAAGGCCGCCGCACCCAGCCAGAACACGAAGTCGGGAACATTGTCCAGCAGCACCCCGATATGGAAGGGCCCGTCGCGGCGCAGGGAGCGCGCCAGCTCCGCTCGGGCGGCCGATTCCCGAACCACCGCGTCCCAGGTCCAATCCCGATCGCGGGTGCGCAGTCCGAGCCGCTCGTCTCCGAGCCGGTCGAGCAGCATGGTCGCGATATCCGTGCGGCGCACGTCCGCGGTCGCATGGGAGAGTTCAGTCATTTCCGTATCGCCTTCCATCAGCCGAGTCTGGCCGTTTCACGCCTTCGAGTGCACGAGTTCGATGTATTCGCCCGGCAATTCGTCGAAACTCAGTTTGCGGATCTCGACCGGACCCGAGTGATACGAGTCCTCACCGACGATCCGTCCTTCCGCGTCGACGGGCCACAGCAGTAGCTGCCGGAAGACGACCAGATAGTCGGCCGCGGTGTCGTCGACGGGGATGCCGATCTGCGCGGCGTACGCGCCCGGTGACTGCCATGTCGAAACTCCTTCTGTCGCTGCCGATCATGGCCGAACCGAGTGATCCGGATCACCCGCCGCCCGTCGCCGGATGGGCCGCATTCATCCGACACGCGTCGGATCGGCACGCCCGGCCGCTTCCGGATCCGCGGCGAGTTCGGCCGAGGACAAGGCGATGCGTCGCACCATCAGCGCCAGCGTGGCCATGAAGCGGTCGAGCGCCTCGTCGACATCCCAGCCCATCACCGCCTCGACCTGCGCGATGCGCGCGGCCACGGTGCTGTGATGCAGATGCAGTTCCGCGGCGGTGCGGCGCAGCGATCCGAAGACACAGAACGCCTCGAGCGTGTCGACGGCGAGCGCGCCGGCCTCGGTGGCGGCGAACTCGTTGACCCGCAACACATCCGAGATGCCCAGCAGGCGCTGCACCGGAAGCTCACCGAGCAGGACCAGCGACCCGAGCCGTTCGTACGCGACAACTCGGCGCCCGTGCCAGGTCGAGGAGGCGAAACGCAACGCCCGCCGCGCCTGCTCCCACGACGTGGCGGCCGCGTAGGCCGGCAACCGCTCCCCCATCCCCACCCACGGCCCACACGCACCCCGGCGCGACGCCGGAAATTTGTGCACCACAGCCGAATTCAACACATCCGACAGCTCCCGGCAGCCTTCCCGGTCCTGGATCAGCACCGCGGTGGTCGCGCCGATCGGCGCCGAACGCACCAGCCGCACCCGGGCGCCGATGATCCGGACCGCTTCCACCGCACCGGGTCCCGATACCGCGAGCACCCGCATCGGCTGCGCCGGGTCGATGCCGAGCAGGCGCATGGCCCGCACGCGATCCTCGCGCCGCTGCTTCTCCGACAACACCACCTCCAGCAGCGCGGGATCGTCCAGACCCGTCGGCCCCGCCACCGAACCGCGCACCGCCACCACCCGCAGACAGTGCCGCAGCCGATCCACCAGGACCGCGTCGAGGGCGTGCGCGGCGCCGGCCCGCTCCAGCCACACCGCCGGCTCGCCGATCACCTCCGGCGGCGGCATCACCGCCGGCAGCGCACGCCCCGCCGCGTCGTAGCGAATCGTGGTGCCGGACGGCCACCTCGCCCCCGCCGGACATTCGGCCAGTAGCGCCGCGGCGCGGACCACCGCATCCGCGTTGGCGTCGGATTCGTCGAAACCGTCGAAGTATCGGATCAGCCGCAGCACGGCGTCCGGGTCCGCACCGAGTTCGAGCAGTCTCGGCGCCTCGGCACCCGGCTCGTCCATTCGCCCACCTCCACTCCGGCGAGTCCTCCGCTCAGAATGGCAAGAGTGTGGCGGCACGCCGGGTCCTTCCGGCGAATCCTCCCGCTGGGTGGGCCTCAGGCGATGGCGCCGTTGGCGAAGAGGACCTGGCCGTTGATCCAGCGGCCGGGGCCCGCGAGGAAGGCGACCGCTTCGGCGATGTCCTCGGGCGTGCCGAGTCGTTCCAGCGGAGACTGCGCGGCGAGGCGGTCGACGGCCTCCTGATCCTTTCCGTCGAGGAACAGGGGCGTGGCGGTCGGGCCCGGGGCGACCGCGTTCACGGTGATGTCGCGGCCTCGCAGTTCGCGGGCCAGGATCAGGGTCATCGCCTCGACCGCCCCCTTGCTCGCGGCGTAGGCGGCGTACCCGGGAGGTGCCAGGCGGGTCACCGAGGTGGAGAAGGTGATGACGGCGCCACCCGCGCGCACGCGCCGCGCGGCCTGCTGGGCGACCACGAAGGTGCCGCGAATGTTGATGCGGTGCATGCGATCCAGGGCGTCGAGATCGAAGTCTGCGACCGGCCCCAGCGTCATGATCCCGGCCGTGTCGACGACCACATCGATCCCGCCGAAGGCGGCCTCGACGGCGTCGAACGCGGCGGCCATCGCGTGTTCGTCGGCCACGTCGCCGCCCACCGCGAGGGCTCGGCCGCCGCGCCCTTCGAGTTCGGTCACGAGTTCGTCGGCCGCGGCCTTGTTGCCGGCGTAGTGCACGCCGACGGCCATCCCGTCGGCGGCGAGGCGCCGGGCGACGGCGCGACCGATGCCGCCCGAGGCTCCCGTCACCAGTGCGACGCGCGTGTGTTCGGCCATGATGCCTCCTCGAAACTTATGAACTCCGCGTCCATATAAACAGATTGTGGACGCTGCGTCCATATGTCACGCTGAGAACGTTCGGAAAAGGAGGGTGAGGATGCCGGAACAAGACGACGTGGCACGCCCGCGACGAGGCCGTGGCCGCCGTCCGGCCGCCGAAGTGCGCGCCGAGGCGCTCGACGCCGCCGGCGCGCTGCTGCTCGAGTCGGGGATGGGCGCGTTCACCATCGAGGCGGTCGCGGAGAAGGCCGGCGTCAGCAAGACGACGCTGTACAAGTGGTGGCCGTCGAAGGGCGCGCTCGCACTCGACGGATACTTCCACGCCGTCGAATCCGCCCTGACCTTTCCCGACACCGGCGATATCGAGGCCGATCTGACCGCGCAGCTCCGCTCGTTCGTCCACGTCCTCACGCGCACCCGCGCCGGGCGGGTGATCGCCG
Organism: Nocardia sp. 852002-20019_SCH5090214; assembly: GCF_001665865.1. Lineage (NCBI taxonomy): Bacteria > Bacillati > Actinomycetota > Actinomycetes > Mycobacteriales > Nocardiaceae > Nocardia > Nocardia sp. 852002-20019_SCH5090214. The sequence goes on from NZ_LZMK01000151.1 coordinate 56,002, forward strand.
AACTCATCGGCCAGGCCCAAACCGATCCGGACCTGTCCGCCGCCCTGCTGGAACGCTATTCCGGACCGCGCCGCCGGCTGGCCGTGGAGGCCATGCGCGGCGCACAGGAGCGCGGGCAACTGCGTGCCGATGTCGACCCGGAGATCCTCGTGGACCAGCTGTGGGGCGCCTGCTACCACCGCCTGCTGCTGCCGAACCTGCCTCTCGGCGAGCACTTCGCCACCACCCTGGTCGCCAACGTCCTGCACGGCACGGCTACGTCGGCCGACGACCGAAAACCCGTCCGCGAGGCATGAATACACTCACCACGTCCGCGAGCCGATCGATCGATGGGAGTGCCGTGCCGTTCCCCCCGCCCGAGCCGTACGCGCACGGGACGCCCACAGTCGGCGACGAGCACGACGATCTTCCGCGGACGACGGCCGAACGGCCTTACCCCTCCGCGTTCCGCCTGCGGCATGCGCCGACGACGATCGAGGCCGCGCGGCGGGCGATCGCCGGATCCGGGGTGCGGAGGTCGGGCGCGTGAGGGCGGCGTGGGGGCGGATCGCGCTCGAATCGCTTGCCGCGGTCGCGACCGTGGTGGGCGCCGCCGGTGTGGCTCTGCATTTCAATCGAACCGAGTCCCGGTGGCTGGTTCTGGCGGCGTCGGGCGCGCCGTATCTGATGTGTGCCGCACTGGCCGGAGTGGCGCTGTTCGCTGCCGCGAAGCGGTGGGCCGGGGTCGCGGTCGCCATTGCCGTTGCGGGCGTGGCGATCTGGACGCAAGCTCCGCTGTATGTCGGCCACTCTCCCGGCGATCACGGCACGCCGGTGACGGTGATGCAGGCCAATCTGCTGTTCGACGGCGCCGATCCGCAGGCGCTGATCGAGCAGGTGCGCGAACGCAAGGTCGACATCCTCACTGTCGAGGAACTCACTCCGGCCGCGGTGCGCGCACTCGAGGGCGTGGGCCTGGACCGGTTGCTGCCGCATCGGCATCTGTCACCCGGGCGGACCGCCACCGGTACCGGGATCTGGAGCGCCCATCCCCTCACGGACACGGTGGAATACGACGGATTTGTCCTGAACCAGCTCTCCGCGACCGCGACCGTCCCGGGAGCCGGACCGGTCACCGTCTATGCCTTCCATCCGGTGCCCCCGATCTCCGGAACACACCTGTGGGCCGACGAATTGTCCCGGCTGCGAGCCATTCTCGACCGCTCGCCCGCGGACCGGCCGGTGATCGTCGGCGGCGATTTCAACGCCACCTTCGACCATGCCCAATTCCGCGCGATGCTCTCGGGCCGGTTCCACGACGCGGGCGAAGAGGAGGGCGCCGGCCACCTCGTCACCTATCCCACCGACAAGCGCTGGCCACCACTGGTCGGCATCGACCACATCCTGGTCGCCGACGGCCGCGCGGACACCGTCGACGCGTTCCGCCTGCCCGGCGCCGATCACAAGGCGCTCATCGCACAACTGCTCCTCCGCCCGCACTAGCCCCGATCGACTCCGGCCGGTTGTCGGTACCCGCCGCTATCGTCCGCATATGCACCCGGCCACCGCAGTCGTCGCGGACATCGTCGCGGCGATCACGCCGCTGGACCCCGTGGAGCAGGAGCACATCGACCAGACGCTGTCCTGGCTGGACGACACCGACGACATCTTCCGGCGGGAACCTCCCGCCACACCGCCGCAGCACCTCGTTTCGTATGTGGTGGTCGTCGATCCGGATGCCCGCGCGGTACTGCTCGGCGCGCATCGCAAGTCCGGACTGCACCTGCCGATGGGCGGTCACGTGGACCCCGCCGAAAACCCCTTGCACACAGCGCGACGCGAGGCCGCCGAGGAACTCGGAACGCAGGCCGAGTTCACCGTTGTCGGCGAACGCCCCCTGTTTCTGACCATCACCCGGACCGTCGGAGCGCATCCACACCGCGACGTCTCGCTGTGGTACGTCATGCGCGGCGACCGCGAACGTCCCTTCGCACTCGACCCACGAGAATTCGCCGGCGGGCGATGGTGGGACATCGATGACGACGCCATCCCCGAATCCGACCCCCACCTGAGCCGGTTCCTCACCAAACTGCGCACCGCGCTGTCGGCGCGGTAGCAGCCCGGCCGCCCTCGACTACGCACCCGAGTCCGCCGACCGGGAACGTTCAGGGCTTGTGTTCTTCGAGGTGCGTCCAGTAGCCGGGGGCGAAATACGTGTACTTCGCCGCCGTGTAGACCGCCAGCACTCCCCCCTCGAGGAACTTGAAATTGTCCTCCGGGTCGGGGAAAGACTGTTCTCGGTCCGGCCCACTCGCTGTCGTGTATACGCGGAAAGGCATGACAACCACGGTATCCCTCTCGCGGGGACGGCGGACCGACCTGACCGTCTTCTACACCAACGATTTTCCGAGCGCCTGCCGCCGCCGCATATCCTCGAGGTACCCGTCGAACGGGTAGCTGCGCCAGTGTTCGGGCAGGCGCTTCAGCACCGTTCCGATGGTTCGCATCACGATCTCGAAGGCGCGCTGCCGCCGCGGACCCCATCCGAGCCCCAGCGCGTCGCGGAACCGCTGAGGAAGGAAGCCGGTGGTGAAGAAGCGATTGACCCGCGCGAAGGCGATTCGCTCGACACGGCTGTACGGCCCCAGGCCGATGACCTGATCCAGCAGATAGCGGCGAACCTCGTCGTCGAACGAGATCTCGCCGAGCTTGGCGTTCCAGTACTCCTCGAAGGCCGCCCGGTCCGGCGGCCACAGCCGTTCCGGCATCTGCAACGTGGTGCCGAAGCGTGCGGACTCACGATAGAACTCCTCCGCCAAGTTATCGTCGATTCTTCCGTAGAAGAACCTGGTCGAATCGTCGACGCCACGATAGATGCAGGCGGCCACCCAGAGCTGGAGTTGCGGGTCGAAGGCGTTGTAGCGGACCGGGCTGCCGGGACGCGAACGCACCTGCCGATGCGAGGTGTCCACGGCGGCACGGTAGGCGGCACGGTCGTCTTCGGTCCCGAGCATGGCCACCGCCAGATAGGTCAGCGTGGTGCGCCCGCGCTTGCGCGGATGCCGCGCGTATTGGCCGCTCTCCACGGTACTTTCGACGACTCCGCGGCCGACCGGCGGCAAACCGAGTTGCATCACGACATTCGCCGGGCCGCCCAGCAATGCCGCGGGACCGGCCATGTACTGCCGCCGGCGGGCGAGTCCGGCATCCGGCGTCGGGGCCGCGGCGGCGGTTCGGGCGGCTCGATTCATACGTATCACTCCGAGGATCACTGAGACATCAGACGTCTCATCTTCTCACCATCCGAAGGTCGACGGCAATGCCCCCGAAACCGGGGCAACCCGCAATATGTGAATGTATATTCTTAGTCTATTCGGCGACACGATACAGAAGGGTTCGCCGGCCGAGCTGGGATCGAGGTCTGTGTGGTGCTGTCGAGTTCTGCGAGCGAGCTGGTCCGGTCCGTCGGTGACGCGTTCGCCGCGGCGTCGGTGTTGCGGCGGCGCGGCATGTTCGACCCGTGGCATCCGCTCGATATCGTGCGCACCGCGCGCGACGCCGGAACCTACGGCCCCTTCGTCACCGTGCTCGCCCACGCCGCGCGCCGCGATCCGACGGCGCCGGCATTGGTCGACGAACGGGGCACCCTCACCTTCGACGACCTCGACCGAGAATCCAACGCACTCACCCGCGGGCTCGCCGCGCGCGGTTTCGGGCCGGGATCCGTGCTCGCCGTGCTGTGCCGCGATCACCGCGGCATGGTTCTGAGCCTGCTGGCCGCGGGCAAGCTGGGCGCCCGGGTGGTGCTGCTGAACACCGGGTCCGCGGGCCCACAACTCGCCGAGGTCGTCGCCCGCGAGAAGATCGAGGCTCTGCTCCTGGACAGCGAATTCGTCGAGCGCGCCCGCGCCGTTCCGGCCGGCATCCCCCGGCTGCTCACCTGGGACGACGACGAGACCTCCGCCCTCACCACCATCTATGCGCAGGCCGGGCCGCATTCCACCGACCCCGTACCGGCGCCGCCGCGCCCCGGTGGACTCGTGATTCTCACCAGCGGGACCACCGGAACACCGAAAGGCGCTCCGCGAGACAAGGTTTCCCCGCTGCAGTCGGCCCAATTCCTCGACCGGATACCGCTGCCGCGCGATGCCACGATGGTGATGGCCGCGCCGATCTTTCACGGGACCGGGCTGTCCCAGTGCACACTGGGCTGGGCGCTGGGTAATCGAATCGTCTTCCGACAGCGCAAGTTCGATCCGGTTCGCACGCTCGCCGCGGTGGCCGAATACGGCGCCGCGACCCTCGTGTTGGTGCCGACGATGTTGCAGCGCATCGTCGATCTCGACGAGTCGGTGTTGCGGCAGTACGACACGTCGTCGCTCGAGGTGATCTTCGCCGCCGGTTCGTCCATCTCACCGGATCTGAGCCGCCGCACCGCGGACGTCTTCGGCGACGTGCTCTACAACCTGTACGCCTCCACCGAGGTCGCGGTGGCGGCGGTGGCGACACCGCGGGATATGCGCGAGGCCCCGGGAACGGTCGGCCGGCCGCCGGTCGGATGCCGGGTCGCGATCTACGACTCCGACCGCAATCCGGTGACCACGCCCGGTGTGGTGGGCACGATTTTCGTCTCCAGCGGCCTCAGCTTCACCGGATATACCGACGGGCAGCACAAGGAGATCGTCGACGGGTTGTTGTGCAGCGGCGACGTCGGGCATTTCGACGCCGACGGCCGGCTGTTCGTCGACGGCCGCGACGACGACATGATCGTCTCCGGTGGTGAGAACGTCTACCCTCTCGAGGTCGAGAACCTGCTGGTGAGCCGGGCCGACGTCGCGGAGGCCGCGGTGGTCGGCGTGGACGACCGCGACTTCGGAAAGCGGCTGCGCGCCTTCGTCGTTCGCGCCGGCGGAGCCGACGTGGACGCCGAGCAGATCCGCGACTACGTCAAGGCGAATCTGGCCCGCCACAAGGTTCCGCGCGATATCGTCTTCGTCGACGAACTGCCGCGCAACGCGACCGGGAAATTATTGCGGCGGCAGTTGGAATCCGAACGCGTCGCACCCGCCGACTAGTTCGCCGCGAAGAACCGATCCGCGATCGGATACCAGCCGGGGACCGCCGACGCGAGTTCCCCGGCGACACCGAGCAATTGCGCGGCCAGCAACTCGAGCCCGGTATCGCGTCGGGCCAGGGTCGTGGCGAGTCCGACCGGTACGGTTGCGCTCAATTCACGCAGCCGGGTGAATCCGCCGGGATCCGGGTTCGCCGCGCAATACAGCAGGGCGCTGCCCCACCGCTGGCAGAATTCGGCACTGTCCCACAGGTTTTCGGCAGAGCCGACGTCGATGACCACCGTGGGCGGCCCGTCGATCACCCAGCCTCTGCGAGTGACCCGGCCGACCACCGCCACCGACTGCTGCCCACAGACGCGATCGATCACACTTCCCAGCGGCCCGTCCGCACCGACGATCGCCACCGCACCACGATCGGCCGTTTCCCGCATACCCACCTCACCTGCCTATCAGATCCACCAGTTGCCGGCGCAGCCAGGACAGTGCAGTCTCACCGTCGGGCCCGACGACGTAGAACGGATAGCTCTGGTGGACACCGGAATTCACGAACTCCGCGATCTGGGCCTTGCGCTCGTCCACGGCGTTCGCGTCGAGCTGGCCGGCCAGCAAGCCGAGACCTCCCGCGGCCAGCGCCGAATCGAGAAGATCCCCCGCATCCCGGGAGTACCGGTCGAACATCGCGGGATCGGGATTCGAGATCTCCACGAAGAATCCGGCGATACGGCCGGCGAAATCGCCGTCGGGCATCGCACAGTACAGATCCCCGGCCGCACAGAACGTGTAGGTCCGCGGACCGAGCAGACCGAATCCGCCAGGGCGCGGGCCGCCGGCGCCGGCCCCGACGACGGGCGGACCGATCAGGGTGTCGGTGGGTGCGCGGCGAGGATCGGAGATCAAGCCCACCAATGCGATTCGGTCGGGCGCCACCACACCGTGGCCGGTGCCGATCTCGGCCGCGAGATCACCCGCGGCGTCGGCGCCTTGGCTGTAGCCGACGATCGCGATGCGGGTCGCGGTGCACGACCCTGCCACCGCGGCGACCGCGGCACGGGCTTTGTCGACGGCTTCACGCTTGGAGCGGCCGTAGACCTCACCCTCCCAGGGAAAGGCGGTCGCGGTGTATGCGATATAGCCGACCCCGACGTCGGCCGGCAGCGCATCCACACTCGCCGCGAGCATCCCTTTGCGCGGATCGGCGTCGGAGGTTTCCCATGTGCCGGGCACGGCCAGCACATACAGGCCGGGACAACTCGGCGACGCATGCGCGGGGGCGCCACCGCCGAAGTGCGCCAGGCCACACGTCGCCGCCACCAACCCGGCGGCCGCGAGGGACTTCCAGCGCGCAAACGGAGACAAGGTGACACCTCCGAATCACTCGGCAGCTTTGCCGCGACCTCCGCACCCGGGGGCGCGGTGTCGTTGTTGAGAGAATGATAGATAACTTATCACTTCCCACCGGCCGAGTGTCGCCGGATTCGCGCGAATTCGCCCACGTCGAGATCCGGCGTCCGAAAGTTCAGAAGAGTTCCACGACAGTGACATTGACTGTCGGCCGACGAGTGCGCCACATCGACATCTCACCTTCCGTCATGCACGACGAGAAGGCAATCTCGCGCCCGCGAGCAGCTCCGGTAAGAACGAGTAATAACTTCTGGCCCGTACCTTGCTTGCGGGCGGTTCCGTCTTGTTCCGTCGAGCCCAGTCCGGGGCGTCGGCGCGGGCTCGCGATTCGACAGCCGCCGAACGGGTACGCGCACGGCATGAGTCACCCCGAGAACACCGACGCAGGCGCCGACGCCGAGCAGGACGATCAGGAAACCCAGGGCAAGCGCACAGTCGATACGCCGCCGGAGCACTCCGGCAAACTGGCCGGGCCCGGACCCGCCCGCGACCAGAACGAAGATCCCGACACCTGATTCGGCTCGAGCCCGCGTTCCCGGTCGGATATCACCGAGAACGCGGGCCAACGCCGCTAGTTGTACTCGTAGAACCCGCGACCGGTCTTGCGGCCCAGGCGGCCGGCGTCGACCATGCGGCGCAGCAGCGCCGGCGGTGCGTAGTGCGGCTCGGCGAATTCGCCGTACAGCGATTCGGCGGCCGCGAGCGCGATGTCGAGGCCGACGGTGTCGAGGAGGGTGAGCGGACCCATCGGGTAGCCGCAGCCGCCCTTCATCGCGGCGTCGATGTCCTCGGCGCTGGCGTAGCCCGACTCCAGCATCCGCACCGCCTGGCACAGGTACGGGATCAGCAGCGCGTTGACGATGAATCCGGAGCGGTCACCGGCCTGCACGGTGGTCTTGTGCAGGGTGTTCTTCGCGTAGTCGGTGACAGCGGCGGCCGTCTCCGGCGAGGTGACCAGCGTCGAGATCACCTCCACCAGCGGCATCACCGGCACCGGGTTGAAGAAGTGCAGGCCGACGACCTGCTCGGGACGCTGCGTGGCTCCGGCCACCTTGATCACCGGGATCGAGGAGGTGTTGGTGGCGAGGATGCCGGCGGGCTTCACGATCTTGTCCAGCTTGCCGAAGATCTCGTACTTCAGCGACTCGATCTCCGGAGCGGCCTCGATGACCAGGTCGCGATCGGCGAACTCCTCGATGTCGAGGGTCACCCGCACCCGGGCGAGCACGGCGTCGGCCTCGTCCTGGGTGATCTTGCCCTTCGTCACTCCCCGCGAGATCGACGATTCGATGCGCTTGTGCGCCGCCTCGGCGAAGTCCGGAGTCGTCTCCAGGACGAGAACCTCGCTCCCGGCCTTCGCGCATACCTCGGCGATTCCCGCACCCATGGTTCCGCCACCGATCACACCGATCAGCTTCACAGTCGTCTCTCCCACCATCTCGGTTTCGAACACTTTCGCGCTCATTATCGCTGTTCGGGTAGTTGGAACAGGTTGCGGGCAAATTCGGGACCCGGCAACCGCTCCGTCACCCGCCACGCCGCGACGGGCAGCGATGGGCGATATCGCTGCTCGATCGGCTCGCCTCGCGCCGATTCCGTTCCGGCAGGACGACACCCAGCGCGGCAGCGGTGAAGGCGGCACCGCACCACAACGCGGTGGCCGGGCGACCGGTGTGATCGACGGTCGAACCGGCGGCGACCGGCCCGAGGGTGCCCAGATAGGTGAATGCGGCGAAGGTCGCGGCGTTGACCAGGGCTCCGGCGATGACGGCGAGCACAACTGGGCGCTGCGTCAGCACGGACCATTCGCGCCGCATCGGAGGGACGGTCCCGCTCGGCGCACCACCCTCGGCCTGTGTTCGCCGGCCGAGCATCGTCCACACCGGCACGAGCACCGCCGCGCTGAGCACCGCGACGGCCCAGAACGCCGAACGCCAGCTCCAGACCTCACCCAGCATCGTGCCTGCGGGCACACCGGCGATACAGGCCACGGTCACGCCGGAGACCACCACGGAGGCCGGGCGCGCCCGACCATGGCAGGACCGGCCAACCGCGGCAGTGCGGCCGGCACGACCGCGAGGAATCCGGCCTCGGCGACCGCCGCGACACCCCGTGTGGACCACCAGCGCCGCGAAACCCGTTGTGGTAGCGCCGATCACGTGAGCGGCGCAGAAGACCCCGAGAAACGCCGTGACCGAATATCGAACCGGCAACCGGCCCGCGGTCATCGCCATCACCGGCGCTCCCATCACCATTCCGGCGGCGAACAGCGAGGTCAGCAAACCGGCGGCGCCGAGCGAGACGCCGACATCGTCGGCGATCCGCCGCAGCAGTCCCGACACCATGAACTCCGATGTGCCCTGCGCGAACACCGCGACAGCCAGCACGAAAACCACAGGGGGCATGAGGAAGTACTCCAGGAGACTGGGCGCACACGTATGGGGCGCCCGGCGAAAGAATCCGGCATCATCCGGCGCTGCGAGAGACGCCGACCGCACCGGTCGCTCAGCGACCGGCGGGAATCCTGCTCACAACGCCGCCCGGCCCGCAGGCCGAGCGGCAACCGTTCGGATGCCTCCGGAGAACTCACCTCGCCACCTTGACAACGCGTATCGACGCGGTGGCGACGCCGCCGGAAATCGAAGGCGCCCGGCGACACTCGACCTAATTCAGGCGGGCGGCACGGTCGCGCAACAACGCCTGTTCGGCGGCGTTGGCGGTGAGTGCGGCGGCGCGCAAATAGGCGGCGCGGGCATCGGCCGGGCGGTCCAGCTGCGAGAGGAAGTGGGCGCGCACGGCGTGGAGCAGATGGTAGGAGTCGAGTGTGCCGGTCGCGGCCACCGCGTCGACGAGGTCGAGACCCGCGGCGGGACCGTGCACCATGGCCACCGCGACGGCGCGGTTCACCTCGACGACAGGCGACGGAAAGCGTTCGGCGAGAACGGCGTACACGCCGGCGATGCGCCGCCAGTCGGTGTCCTCGGAGGTGGCGGCCATGGCGTGCGCGGCGGCGATGGCGCCCTGCAGGGCGTAGCGGCCGGGCGGAACACCACGACGCACGGCCAGGTTGTGGGCCCGGCCGAGGGCGGCGAAACCGCGGCGGATGGAGAGCTGATCCCAGCGGCTGCGGTCCTGATCGGGCAGCAGCACAAGCTGTTTCGTCGCGTCGCTGCGCGCGCCGGTCCGGGAGGCCTGCAATTCCACGAGTGCGGCGAGGCCGAATGCTTCCGGCTCCCGGGGCATCAGCCCGGTGAGGATGCGCGCCAATCGCAATGCGTCGTCGCACAGTTCGGCGCGCACCCAGTTGTCGCCGGAGGTGGCGGCATACCCCTCGTTGAAGATCAGATAGATGACCTCGAGCACGGATTCCAGCCGGTCGGCCAGCTGCGGACCCGCCGGAACCTCGTAGGGCAGCTTCTTCTCGGCGATGGTGCGTTTGGCTCGTACGATCCGTTGTGCCACCGTCGTTTCCGGCACGAGATACGCGCGGGCGATCTCCTCGGTGGTCAGGCCGCCGACCATGCGCAGCGTCAATGCCACCCGAGCCGGCTGCGACAACGCGGGATGACATGCGGTGAACACCATGCGCAGCAGGTCGTCATCGATGTCGTTCGGTTGCTCGCCGGTCTGTTCGGTGAGCAGGTCGTGTCCGAGCATCGGCAGTTTGCGGGCGAAGGTGGCGTCACGCCGGATCCGGTCGATGGCGCGGTGTTTCGCGGTGAGCATCAGCCAGCCGCCCGGGTTCGGCGGAACCCCCTCGCGCGGCCACTGTTCCAGGGCCGCCAGATGTGCGTCCTGGGCGAATTCCTCGGCGGTGGCGATATCACCGACCAGCCGGGTGAGTCCGGCCACGAGTTTCGGCCATTCGATGCGCCACGCCGCCTCGACGGCCCGAGCCGCCGGTGAGCGGCCGTCGGCACCATCGTGCGGGCGGCCACTCACCTCGGGTAAGGACATAACGTCAAGCCTGGTCGTCGAGCTGACGGATCTCCAGTTCGATATCCCATTCCGGCCCGTGCAACCGCAGGAAGCGCGAACCCCACTCCACGGCTTCGTCCTGCGAGCGGGTCTGCACGAGGCAGTATCCGCCGATGACCTCCTTGGACTCGCTGAACGGGCCGTCGAGCACGCTCTGCTTGCCACCGGTCTGGCGAACCCGCACGCCCTCCTCGACCGGTCGCAGTCCCGCCGTGTCGAGCAGGACGCCGGCCTTGGTCATCTCCTCGAGCAGTTTGCCCATATTCTCGGCCATCGCGGGATCCGGCCCCTGCGTCGGCGCGGCCGTGGGATCGAGACGGATCAGCATCAGATAGCGCATGTCCGCATCCTTCCTCATCGCACCTGGTAGCGCAGATACACCGCGCCCGAACCGAAAGCCTTCGACTCCAGCAGGTCGAGATCCAGTTTCGCCTTGTCGTGAAACACCGGCGTGCCGGAACCGAGCGTGACCGGATGGACGACGATGCGGAACTCGTCGACCAGACCCATATCGATGAACGAATGCACCAGCTTGGGACTGGCGTAGATCGCGATCACGCCGCCGTCCTCACGCTTCAGCGCCTCGATCTGCGCGGCGAGGTCGCTGCTGATCAGCCGGGTGTTGTTCCATTCGGCCGACTCCAGCGTGGTGGAGCAGACGATCTTGTCCACGGCGTTGACCCATTCGGCGTGCCTGCGTTCGGCCGGCGAACTCTCGGCATTCGGATGCTGCGACCAGTATCCGAACATCCCCAGATAGGTCTCCCGGCCGTAGACCGCGGTGTCGAAGTCGGCCTGAATGTGTTCGGCATACGCCTGCAATTCGTCGTCGTAGGCGCGGAAGGTGAACTCGAATCCCAGGTTCTCGCCGGAGGAGGCGTAACCGTCCAGCGTCATGTGCTCGAAAGCCACCACTGTGCGCATGCTTGTGTCCTTCCAGGGGTGGGGCTGCCTCTCAGCCCCTCACCTACCCCTCGAACGGGACACCCCTGGAATCGACATCATCGGAAAAAATCTTTACCGCTTGCGGCCGACCGCGGCATATCCGGCGGCCGGAGGCGCGGTCGCACCGGTGTCGAGCGTGCTCACATCGTCGGGCAGTGCGGGAGCCACCCCGCCGGCGTGCCAGTCGTCGATCGCCACGATGCCGGGCTCGATCACATCCATGTCGCGAAAGAAGCGCGCGACCCCGTCGTAGGACCGAGCTTCCATCTCGATCCCGCTCTGCCGATAGGCCGCGACCGTCCCCTCGACCATGTCCGGGGCGAAATCGGGGCTCAGGTGTGTCATCACCAGAAACGATCCAGGGGCCAGCGGTGCCAGCAGGGTGTCGATGATGTCGTACACCTCGTCTCCCGGCACGAAGTGACACAGCGCTATCAGACTCAGCGCCACCGGCTTCGAAAAGTCCAGTGTCGCCTCCACCTCGGGTGCGGACAGAATCCTTCCCGGATCGTGCACATCCGCCTCGACGTATCGGGTGACCCCCTCCGGAGTCCCGGTCAGCAGTGCCCGCGCGTGGGCCAGCACGATCGGGTCGTTGTCGACGTACACCACGCGCGCATCGGGTGCGGCCTCCTGCGCGACCTGGTGCAGGTTCGGCTCGGTCGGGATTCCGGTGCCGATGTCGAGAAACTGGCGAACGCCGAGGTCGGCACTCAGGTGCCGGACCGCGCGCGCCATGAATGCCCTGTTACCCCGCGCGACCGCCCGCACCGACGGGATGGCCTGCTCGATCGCTGCCGCCGCTACCCGGTCGGCTTCGTAGTTGTCACGTCCGCCGAGGTAGTAGTCGTATATGCGGGCACTGTGCGCCCGATCCTGTCCGAGATCCACCACACCGCCGTCGTCGGCCACGGCCCGCTCCTCTCCACTTGTGTTGTCGCAGAGGAGTTAACCACTGCGTGCCACCGTCACACCACGGCATCGATGACATCAGTGGAGCGGCCCGGATGACTTCCGGAATGGCTACGGCCCCGCGACCGGGCTGAGGCAGCTGGCCGGGGGGTCGACGAAGATGCAGAGGGCCGGGGCTCGGGTGGGGCGGTAGTCGGCGGGGACGCCGCCCGCGGCGACGATCTGCGCGTAGGTGCCGACGGCGTCGGTCGGACGGCGAGTGAGCGACGGATCGGTGCGGACGTCGACGGTGTAGAGGCCGAAACGGGGTGTGTAGCTGCCCCATTCGTAGTTGTCGGTGAGGCTCCAGTAGTTGTAGCCCATCACGTTCATACCGTCGGCCTTGGCGCGCTGCAGCCAGTAGACGGTGTCGCGGAGGTGGTCGCTGCGGGTGTAGCCGTCGCCGCGGGGCAGGCCGTTCTCGGTGGGCATGCCGTTCTCGACGATATACAGCGGCTTGCCCGGGAAGCGGCGCGAATAGTGTTGCAGCGCATAGTAGATGCCCTCGGTGCGCAGCGGCATCTCCCAGATGCGCGGGCCGGGCAGGGGCGGCATCGCGGAACCGGTGGCCCGTCCGATCGCGCTGTACAGCGACTGCGCCGGGTCGAATCCGAAGTAGTAGTCGACGCCCACGTAGTCGAGCCGGGCGCCGATCCGGTCGACCAACTCGCCGTTGACCTGATCCTCCGCACCCGCGACATATCCGACGTTGGCGGTGACCTGAGCTCCGGGCTGCTTCTGATGGATGTAGTCGTAGCTGGCGTTGTGCACGTCGACGACCCCGGTCAGCATCGTGTTGGCATCGGCGCCGCCCTCGCGCACCTCGTTCTGAATGTAGGCGACCGGTTCGTTCACGGTGACCCACAACGGGTTCCGCGAGGAGTAGCGATCGACGACGGCGCGCATGTTGGCCAGCCAGTCCCCCACCATGCCCGGATTGCGCCAGCCGCCCCGGTCCGCCTCCCAGCCCGGATACACCCAGTGGTCGAGGGTGATCATCGGCCGCATCCCGGCGCGCACGATGCTGTCGACGACCGAATCGTAGAAGCGAAACGCGTTGTCGTCCCACTTCCCGGGCGTGGGCTGCAACCGCGCCCATTCGATCCCGACCCGGAACACGCGCATGCCCATATCGGCGGCCAGGCGGATGTCGGAGTCGTAGCGATCGACGAAGTCGACCGAATCCTGCAGTGGTTCGTAGCCGGGATTGCGAGCGATATAGCGAGTCCAGTTGCTGTCCGGCGCATGTCCTTCGGACTGGAAACCGGAACTCGACACGCCCCACAGGAAACCGGGGTCGAGCGACGACAGCGCCGCCGCCCGCATCGGTGGGCCGGCGAGGGCCGGAGTGCCGCTCAGCAACACCGACGCAACAGCGACGAACACGGCCGAGACATTGCGCAGAAACCGGGATCGCATCAAGCCAGGGTAACGAATACAGTCCGTCCGCGCTGGTGATCGGTCACCACTACGTCACCGTCACAATGGGTTCCGCCGGCGCACCAGCGACCCGCGAGCATCGCGACGGCTCGCGGCCGCACCGCATCGGAGGACGGTCAGCCGCCCAGCTCCGGCCTGGTCAGATCGTTTTCTCCCGCAGTCGGTCCGCGACCCACGTGTCGATCTCCCGGAGCGCGGCGGCGGCCATGCCGGTGGAGCGAGCCCGCGACCACCGTGTCCGGGTGCCGCACCCGTTCCGGCAGACTGGGCGGATGGCACATTCCGCCGCGTACCGCCCCACGCCGGCGGACCTCGCCGCCGCGAAGGACCGGACCATTCCCGATCTGGTGGCACCCGGCCTGCGGGTGCTGTTCTGCGGTATCAATCCGGGACTGTGGTCGGGCGCGACCGGCCACCATTTCGCTCGCCCCGGAAACCGCTTCTGGCCCGCGCTGTTCCGCTCCGGCTTCACACCACGCCTGTTCCGCCCCGACGAGCAGGAAGAACTGCTCGCACTGGGGCTGGGCATCACCAATGTCGCCGCACGAACGACGGCGAAGGCCGACGAACTCACAGCGGAGGAGCTGCGCGAGGGCGGTCGCGCGCTTGCCGAGCGAGTCCGGCACTACCGCCCACGCGTCCTGGCCGTCCTCGGCCTGGGCGCCTACCGCACCGCATTCGGCCGGCCGCGAACCACCGTCGGACGCCAACCCGAAACCCTCGGCACCACCGCGATCTGGGTGCTACCCAACCCGAGCGGCCTCAACGCCCACTACACCCTGGACGCCCTGGCAGCCGAATTCCGCACACTGCGGGAGGCGACGGAAACCGGCTGACGTCGGTATGTCGCTGCCACCGCGGTTGACCACGGCGACACCGGCCGATGCCGCTGTCACCCGATTCGAACGACCCGTGCCCAGTCGGGCGGCCGCGCCGGAACGTAATCCGGATCGGCCTCGTTCCACGACCGCTGTCGTCCCAGCAAGCCCACGACCGTCCGGCACGCGGGCCGGGCCGCGGGCCACGGTGTATGACCGTCGGTCAGGACAACGATCACGTCCGGACGGACCTGCGCGCGTAGCGCTTCGGCGAAACCCGCGCGCAGATCCGTGCCGCCGCCACCGACCAGCTCGATGCCGTCCGCTCGGCACAGGGGTTGCGCGATCCGAGCCGCGGCGTCGCAGGACAGGACCCGGACGAGATCGCGGCGACCGCCCACGGCACGGAAGATCGCCAGCGTTTCCACCAGGGCGCTGCCCAGTTCCGCGTCGCTCACCGACCCCGAGGTGTCGATCACCACGCTGACCCGCGGCGGGGTGTGCCGCAGGCTCGGTAGCACCACGCCGGGCACTGCGGTTGATCGCCGAGCCGGCCGGCCATAGGTGTAGTCGTCGCCGGCACCGGACGCGGAGACCGCGGAGCGGATGGCGCCGCGCAGCAGGTCCCGCCACGGCTGCGGTGGATGCAACGCCTCCTCCGCCCAGCGCCGCCACCCCCGGGGCGCGTTACCCGGATGACCGTCGATACCCTGGGCCACGCGGAACCGGACCGCCTCGCGTTCCTGATCGCTGAGGCCGTTCGCACCGTCCGGCCCGTACTCCCATGCGCGGTCCAGTCCGTCGGCACCGCTGCCGCAATCCAGCCACGCCATGTCCTGGGTGTGTGGTCCCAAGCGGAATTGACGCAGATAGTCCTCCATGAGTTCACCGCTGCGCAGTCCCAGACTTGCCGGTACGACAGCGCCTTCCGGCTCGATCAACCCGTCACCGAAGGCATCGTCGTTGATCTCGGCGTCCGCTGCGATATTCATTCGCAGCCGTTCCGCCGGACCGGTCAGATTGTGCTCACGAGCGAATCGGTCACTGCGCCCGTGATGGTCGCGCAGCAGATGCGAAACCTCGTGTACCAGAATCGAAGCCAGCTCCTCCACGGCCGTGCGGCCGACGAACACCGGCGATACGTAGCACCGCCAGTACCGGTCCACACCCATCGTCGGCACCGCGGGCGACTCGACGAGGTGCAACGCGTACAGGGCGGTGGCCAGATAGGGGCGAGCCCGCGCGGCCAGCAGGCGGGCGGCGCCGAGCTTCTCGAAATCCACCGTCGTGGCCCCCGCGGTCATCGTCTCGCCTGCGCGGCAACGCGTTCCGCGGCGCGGTCCGCCTGTCGGGACACCGACACCGTTCCGGCGAGGTGCTCGATCGATGCCGGGACCTCCCACTGCTCGCGGCGCAGTGTGGCAAGGGTGGTTGCGGGAACGACCACCAGATCCGGCGCTCCGGTCTCGACGGCCTTCGCCAACAGCGCCCAGGCCGCGTCCCAGCGCGACTTCTCCGGCTGCCGGCGGACCGCCGCCACCACGGCGTCGAGCACGGCTTGGCGCAGATCACCGCGTTCCGGCAGGTCAGCGGTGTCCGGACAGGCGAGTAACTGCTCCGGGTCGGGAAGTTCCATCCGGTCGATGCTGGTCAGCAGTTCGAATCCGGGGCCGTCACCGACGGTGCCCCGGACCAGCATGGACACCACATCCCGACCGACGCCGGCCGCGGTCGCGAAGGCGATCAGTCGCAGGGTCATATCCCAGCTGCGCGGCGACGGCCAGGCGCCGCCCCGTCGTGCTTCACCGCTGGGCATGCGATGCACCAACGCGGGCCGGGCAGCGAGCAGCCCGCACACCGCGCGTCGAGCGAAAGCCACTGCCTCCGGGAACTTTTCGGGGTCCAGCGTGGGCAGATCCGCGCGGGGCCAGACTCCGCCCAAGCCGCGCACCACGACATCGGGGTCGTGAGTCCAGGTGAGGTGGACGAATCGGTTGGCCAGCGGCGGGCTCAATTCCCAGCCGTCCGCGGCCGACGAGCGCGGGTTGGCGGCAGCGACGACGCGGACACCGGCCGGCAGCCGCAACGCACCGATCCGGCGTTCCAGGACGAGCCGCAACAGCGCCGCCTGCACCGCGGGCGGTGCGGTCGACAGTTCGTCCAGGAACAGCAAACCCCGACCGGCGCGCACGAGCCGTACCGCCCAATCCGGCGGAGCCAGCGGCACACCGTGTGCCGCGGGATCCTCTCCGACGACGGGCAGGCCCGAAAAATCGGACGGTTCGTGCACACTCGCGATCACGGTGGTCAGCGGAAGGTCCAAGGTTTCGGAGAGTTGGGTCAGGGCCGCGGTCTTCCCGATTCCGGGTTCGCCCCACAGGAGCACCGGAAGGTCGGCGGCCACGGCCACGGTCAGGGCCTCCAGTTGGATATCGGAGCGCGGCTCGGTGGTCGCCTCGTTCAGCAGAGTCAGCAGTTCTCCGGCGGCGTCGAGCCGGGCGGCGGCGGCTCGTGCCGTGGTCGGAACAGGTGTGGTCATCGTGAATCACCCTCGGTTTCAGAAGAATCGGGCACATGCGCGGTGCGCGGTCAGCGCGACGTCGCATGGCGGGGATGTGTGCGGTGGGAGGGCGTGCGTCGTTTCGCCGGCGGGAAGGCCTCAGAGGAATCGGACAGCCCGGTGCGGAATTGCCGGTACGTGCTTTCCCGCTGTGCGGCCGCCTCCAGTTCGTCTCGCAACGCTCCCGGACGCAACAGCGCCGCGGTTCCGAGCAGGTTTTCGACGACGGCCAACGCTCCGGCGATATCTCCGTGACGCAACCGATCCCGGACACCGGCAAGGCAATCCGGCCGGCGGTGCGCCAGATCGATCGCTTGCAGGCAGGGCAGCGGTGTCCCGGACAGTGCGACGAGCAGTTCTTCGCGGCGGATCTCGGCGGGGCTGTGATCGAGCGCGGTCAGCTCGCCGTCCACCAGTGCTATGCGGTGCTGCTCTCCCCGGCACTGCACCAGATGCGGATGATCGTGCCGTTCTGCCTCGAACGACGTTGCGGCCGAGCAGAACTCAGGCACGATTGCCGAAGCGACCAGCGGATGCAGGCGATCGGCCGTGATCGCACCGGCGCGCAGCAATGCCAGATCGGGAAGCACCCAGGTCGCCGCGTACGGCAGGATCGGAAGCGTGGGTACCGCGCCCTGCGCGTATCCCGGCGCGACCCGCAGCGCGGGAGGATCCCCTTCGTACTCGAGGATCACCCGATGTCGTGCGCCGAATCGCACCAGCACCGGTCCGCGCCGATATCCGTCGGCGCACAGCAGTAACTCCGCCTCGGCCGCCCATAGGTCGACAGCACTCCCGGGCGGGGCGTGCTTCGCGACCGCACTCTCCGTGCGGCTTACCTCGGCTGTTTCCCCTGCGCCGCACCGTGTTCCGAGTTCGTCGGTGCGGCGCGCGTCCCAGAGGTGACGGTGCAGGTCGAATCGGAAACAGCGGTTGGGTCGGGGATGCGGATGCGAGCCGATCCCGCGGTCCGGACAGGATTCGTCCCACAGCGCCAGGCTCATACGTTGTCCGGAGTCCGCCCAGGCCGGCGGCGTGCGGACGACGAGATGCACGAAACTGGCTCTACGACATCGCTTTCTGCGCTGTCCGGTGTCGTATCGAGCCAGAGTCGTCGTGAGGCCCGGCCGTAACACGCCGTCGGAAGCGACCCTCGGCATATGCCAGCGCAGTAGATCCGGCGCCAGATGCCGCAGATCGCCCAGTACTCGGGCGGCGAGTTCGCTGCCGTGGGTATGTGCCAGTGCGCGCGGATCGACATCGACATCGACCCCCGCCGCGGCACACGCTCCGGCCCAGTCCCCGGCACGGCGCCGGGTGGTCGCGGTCTCGATCATGGAGGGCGGCACGGCGAACTCGCGTATCCGCAGCCACAAGGGAATTCGGGAATCGTTCCCGTTCACGGTCACAGGGTGCATCAGCACTCACCTGGCGCGAACGAGACCCCCAATCCTGTTTCGAAATGAGTCATCATCACGGCCGATGATACCGCCTTTCAGAACACGAAGCCACGCAGTGCCAGGAACCGCATACCGCCGACCGCACCGGTGACGGCGAGGACGGCGCTCGCCTGGGCGAGGCCGGCGAGGCCGGGGGCCCAGAACCGGAGGCCGGCGAGCGCTGCGGTGCTGATAATCACGCCGACCAGCGCGAGGCCGCCGCCTTCCCACTGCGCGGTGAACCAGCCGACGCGTCCGGTCGCCCGGAAGGTGAGCCGGCGGTGCATTTCGTTCGCGATCGCCGTACTGACCAGCGAGCCCGCGATATTCGCGACCAGCGGGCCGACCCCGCTCATGAGCAGGAACAGCACGGCGTAGGCGATATTGGCGGCGCCACCGACCAGGGCGAAGCGGATCAACTGGGCGACGGCGTGATCACCTCGCAGATATCGCCGGCCGCGATCGAGCCACTGCGGAAGTCGGCCACCGAGGGGCCCATCGAAACGCCCGGCGAGGGTCGTGTCCCACACGGCATTCCGCGCTCCGCAGGTGGCAACTGCTCCGCTGTTCATGAGAAGACTGTCTTCCACGCCGCTGTCACCGGACTGACGCCGCGCTGACACGATGCTTACACCGGATTCCACTCGGGTAGCCCGGCGCGGGCTGATTCACCTGTACCACCGCAAAGCTCTGCGCGAGAACCTATTAGAGTCTCTCCATGGGGCGGCACGCGCGAGTTGCGCGACTCGGCCAGGTAGCCGAACTGGCGGGGCTCAGCTACGCGCGGCGGGAACACGAAAGCGGTGATGTCCGCGTCCGTGTTCTCGGTCGTCTGCGTCACCCTGCCCGCCGTGTGGATATCGGCCGCCGTGCTGCACTGGGGGCTCACCGGTGTCTACCTCGGGATCGTGGCCGGCTGGATCGCTCGGGCCGCGGCCACACACCGGCGCCGGCGCGCAGGAGCGGGCCCTACCCCAGCTTGAAGACATTCGCCTTTCCGGAGACCACGGTGTCCTGCGGATCCACCAACGCCACCCGGACCTGCACCGTCTGGCCCTGCTGCAATTGCGCGGGCGACCCGTCGGGCCCGGTCAGCACGACGACGGTGCTCTGCGCTTGCCCGTCGCACGTGACCTGCGGTTGCGTACCCATCGCGGACGGTGCGTCGGCGTTGGGATCACCCACCATGACCTTGACGGCGGATGCGCCGGAGTTGGCATCACAGGTGTAGTCGACCCCCACGTTCGCAGGTCCCACACCTTTGATGTCGATCGTATTGGCGGCGAGCGCCGGAGCGGCCGTCGAGACAGCGGCCCACCCCATCGCTGCCAGAGCGCTGACGAAAAGAGCTGAGCTTCGGTAGTTCCGGCCGGTCATCATCGATCTCGTCCTCCTGGCTTGTCGTACGAACGGTGATACCGAATCGTTGGAACGCCGGTGTCGGACCTCTCGCGGGCCGGCGGCGGACGCGATGACAGGCCCGCACGTACCCGCCGACACCAGTATCGAGCCGTGGTGTGGATACCCGGAAGCACAGCTTCAAACTCGCTCCACAGAGTCGTGTCCACCGACGCTCGAGGCGTGGGACCACCTGCGGATGCGAGTCCGCGGTCACGAACGAAGGTGTGCCAGCAGTTCGTCCGCGGCCGGGTACGGGTCCTCATGGGGCAGTAGTCGGGCAGCAGAGTCGAGGTCGCCGTCTCTGACCAGCTCGTGAATCTCGTGGGCCAGTGGAGTCATGTCGCTGATGGCGACTGTCCACTCGTCCGCGTAGCGCCGTACGGCTTCACCGCAGAGCCCGAGTTGCAGCGAGCGGTACGGAAGGGGTCGCAGATGCAGATCCCGCTCGGGATCCCACTGGACGCGGGCGGGCGCGCGCTTGAGCCGGCGTTGCCAGGTGCTGCGGTCGGAATGCAGCCCGGGCTTGTAGCTCGACAGGCACGCATGGCGCAGTGCCCATTCGAAACCGCTGCGTGAGATCTCCACGGCAAGGATGGTCTCTTGATCCGGCTTCGTGCCCCATCCGCAGCGGTACATCATCCACAGGAACGACGGCTTGATCCACGTCATCCGGTCCCGGTTCCATGCCGCGGGGAAGGCGCCGTCGCGGATGGCGGGCCTGCCGATGTCCGGGGAGTATGCCTGGTAGACCGTGACGGTGGATGCCGTATGGAGCGCGCGGATCCCGTGTTGTGGTTCTTCCATGTTGTAGAGCGTGACGCCGAACGACTCGGTCGGCGAGCGAATTTCCGACCCCGTCGAATCATTCAGCTAGGCGAACGCGGGTTTCCATCCCAGCTGCGGAGCGATCAACTCCACCGTGTCGTGCAGGATCTGCTCGTAGTCCGCGCGATGGAACTCGTAGGGCAGCTCGAGGCGTAGTTCGCTGGTTTGCGCGAGAACCGGATCGGCATGCAGCTGTTCGAGGATCTGCTCGGCGGTGCCGACGACATCCGGGGCGAACAACACCCGCCGCTCGCCCTGCGGGCCGAGCGTGCGCTGGTGCCGGCTCGCGGCGTAGGCGCGGTACCGCTCCCGGGTCGCGCGGTCGGCGCTGTCGAACGGGACGATCACCCGGCCGATCGCGACGCGCGCAGGTCGCGCCGGATCGATCCGCTCGCGATAATCGCTGATCAGTCCCAGCTGCGCGGTCGTGAAATCGTCACTGCGATCACCGAATACGATATTTCCGCTCAGCAGATTCAGTCCGCTCTCCGCCGCCCAGCGCACCGACCGGGTGCTGCCGCCGCCGTACCAGACTCGGTCGGCCAGGCCGGGGCTGTGCGGCTGCAGCCGAGGGCGCTGGGTGTTACCCGGCGAGTGGATGACGGTGTCGGCATCACCGAGGTAGTGGCCGCGCAGATTCTCGATGAGCCGGGCCACCCGGCCGTAGGACAGGTCGAAGCCGCGCCAGTCACCATCGAAGACCAGATCGCCGATCAGCTCGGCATGCGGCGGCATCCCCGCGCTGAACCCCGGCTGCAAGCGGCCCTGGGACAACACATCGGCCAGCGACAGGTCCTCGGCCAGCCGGAACGGGCTCTCGTAACCGATCGGAATCACCGCCGCGCCCAACTCGACCCGATTCGTGCGCTGGGCGGCCGCGGCCAGGAAGACCGCCGCCGAACCGACACCGTGCTCGAGATGCCGCTGCCGGACCCACGCGCCGTCGAACCCGAGCCGCTCGCCGTATTCGAACAGCTGCAGCGTGTCCTCGAGGCCGGTGTACGGATCGTCGTCGAGATAATTTCCCGGGGTCAGAAACGCCAGCGAACCGATCCGCGGAGAACTCATCCCTGACGCTCGTAGGGGATCTTCTCCCCCGCCTCGATCGCGATCGGCAGCCGGTTCTCCGCCGGCGGCAGCGGGCAGGTCGCCAGATCGGTGTACGCGCACGGCAGATTCACCGCGCGGTTGAAGTCGAGCACCACCGTTGCGTCGGAATCGGGCGCCGGCACCTGTACCACCCGATTCGCCGCGTAGGTGGTCACTCCGGAGGTCGCGTCGGTGAACAGCACCGACAGGTCGCCGGGGTTCTTGCCGGGAAAAGCGGTCAGGCGCAACGGCTTACCGTCGATCTCGAATTCGATCCGTCCCGGCGTGTCGTAGACGTGCTCGAGTCCTTCCACGGCGGCACCGACCGTCGTCGGACGCGGCTCATCGAAGGCCACATAGCGTCCGCGCACCACCCATTTCGGCTCCGGCGCGAAGGCGGGGGTGCCGCGAAAAGCGGTGCGCAGCGGGTTGTTCGGGTGTCGTGGCCGCACGATATCGCGGCCGCCACGTTTGGCGACCTCGATCACCGCGTCACCCCACACCGCGTTCACGCCACCCCGCTCGGGAACGATGCCGAACCCGTAGCGGCCACGCACCCGCGCGTCGTCGACGACCAGCTCTTCCCCCTCGTCGAGGACGACCACCACGCCGTCGGCCCCGGTCGACCAGGCGCCGGGCGCATCGTCGAAGCGCTGCGGCGTCTCGGTGAGCCAGTGCAGGCTCGTGATGGCGAGGAACCCGTGCCGATCGGACAGGTGCGCCTCCTGCCGCCGATGCCATTCTTGCCACTCGGTGGTGAACGTGTCCGCATCGGCGGGCGAGGGTGCCTGAGTTGCCATGTCTCGATGTAAGCGGATGCCGCAGCCCGGGCACAGACTTGCGCTCAGCCCGAACGCAATTCGAGTCTCGGCCGATGGCGAGCAGGGGGATGAAGCACGGCCGGTCACCTAGGCAACCGGCACGACCCTGCCCTCGCGGCGGGCCTCCAGCTGGGCCGGCCGGTGCTTGCCGTCGGAGAACCAGTGATGCGAGCCGGGTTTGCGCGCCTCGGTCGCCAGGTGCTTGATTCCTGCCTCACACGCGAATTCCTTGAGTTTCTTGCCGGCGAATCCGCCGAAGTACAGCCGCATGGCGGTCTCGTTCTTGTGACCGAGCTGGTAGATCCCGGCGTCCCGGCCGAAGCTGAGGCACATCGCGGGGAAGGCGAGGTCGACGGGTGCGGGCTGTTCACCCGCCATGCGGTGCAGCACCGTATCGGCGGCGTGTGCTCCCAGGCAGTACGCCGTGTAGGCGCTCATGCGGAACGGCAGATCCGAGGGTGCCGACGAATCACCCGCCGCGACGATGCGTTCATCGTCGACGCTGGTCAGTGTCTCGTCGGTGAGCAGCCGTCCGGCGGCATCGACGCTCAATCCGCTGCGAGCGGCCAGATCCGGTACGCCGAAGCCGGCAGCCCAGATGGTCACGGCACTGACCAGGGACCGGCCGTCGCCGAGTTTCACCACGTCCCGCCGGATCGCGGTGACGGTCGCATCGGGACCTTCGACGACCTTCACTCCGAGCTTCGCGAGGTACTTGTGGGCGGTGCGCCGCGCCTTCGGGTGCAGATACGGTCCGAGAACGCTGCCGCAGACCAAGGTGACCGTGCGGCCCTGCTCGGCCAGCTCGGCGGCGGTCTCGATCCCGGTCGGCCCGCCCCCGATCACCGTCACCGGGGCCGATGAGGGCGTATCGAACAGCACCGATCGCAGCCGTTGCGCCGCCTCCAGAGTCGCTACGGGATAGGCGAATTCGGCCGCGCCCGGCACCTGCGGCGCGGGGGTTCCACTCCCCACGGCGTAGATCAGATAGTCGTACCGGATGCTGCCGCCCTCGACCGAGTGCACGGTGCGCTCGGTTGGGTCGATCCGCGTCACGCTGTCGACGACCAGCCGCACCTTCTCGGCGAGGACGTCCTGGTAATCGACGACCGCCTCGTGAGTCGCGCCCACCAACTGGTGCAACCGCAGCCTCGGGACGAACACTCGGCGGGGGTTGATCACGGTCACCCGCACGTCGTCTCGCTGCGTCAGACGGTTGGCTGCCATCACGCCGGCGTATCCGCCGCCGATCACCACGACTTCGTTGTTGTTCATCGTCTTTCCTCCGTGTGCTGAGGGGTTCGGGCATAAGACGCCGCATCCCTCACGGCTGTGACAACGAGTGACGTGGATCACAAGCTACGGCCGGATGTCAGCGGTGCCGACGTGGATCGGCTCCACTCGGCTTTCGCCGTACAGGCGCTGCGGAGGGTTTCTCGGCCCGGGGGACGTCGCTGGGCGCACTGTTCGAGGCGCCCTGCGGTGCTGCGCCATCCGCGCGCGGCGCCACTTCGCAGGCGTTCGGCGCCGGGACACCCGACAACCGCTCACCCAGCCACTGCGTCGATCCGAGAAAGCCGTCGAAGTAGCCGAGGATGTGTTCCCCGCCCACGATGCTCTTCGTGGCCGGCACTCCCAGAGCACACTGTTCGGCATAGAACGCCTCGGCCTTCGCGACCGGCATCCAGGGATCGTGCACGCCGTTGTAGACATAGATCGGCATGCCGGCCTTCTTACCTTTCAGACTCAACCGCCGGAACATCATGTCGGCGAATTCGGTGTGGAGCGGGTCGGCCATATTGGCCACGGCCGCAAAGGGTACGAAGACGCCGATGTCGGCCATGGTCGAACTGCACACGTCCTTGAGCGGGGAAATGGCCGCCCACTGCGCGAGATGATTCATGCGGCTGAGGATTTCGGGATGCTCTCGGGCCAGCGCGAGTGTCACGGTCATCATCAGTCCCGAGGCGTAGGTGCCGTCGAAGGTCTTCGCGAAGGATTCGTAATCGACGGGCAGACCGCCCATCGCGGCACCGGCCAGGTTGGGGGCCAGTTCCGGGGCGTATTCGCGCGAAAGCATCGCGGCGGCGTAGCTGGCGATGGCACCACCGGAATAGCCGGTCATCGCGAACCGGCTCTCGCCGAACTCGTCCGGCATCAGACGCCGTACCGCACGCACGGTGTCGAGCATGATGTGGCCGGCCACGGTCGGCTCGGCATACGCCATCAACGGTCCCTCGTGATCCGGGATCACCACCGCGTAGTTCCGGCTCGCGGCCCACATCGTCGGTGAGGGGACGAAATCGTTGCCGGTGCCGCCGGTCGTGATGTCGAATCCGTGGGAGAACACGTAGCCGGGAGTGCAGCGCCGGTTGAGCGCGTTGATCGGCGGGGCGTTCAGCAGCACCGGCCGGCTTCCCGGCCCGGTCCACCGGCCGAACGGCAACAGCAGCGTCGCGGTCCCGAAGGACGGCGCGCCCGAGGAGTTCGTGGTCCGGAATTTCAGCTGTATCGCCCGCTGAACCGGCGTGAGCACCGTCAGGAAGACCATCGGCACCCCCGGCCAGCTGACGTCCCGCGATTCGATGACGTCACCCGGTGCGTACTGGGCGAGATTCGCCGGGGCCTGGTCGAAGAACGGATCACCGGTCGGACTGGATTGAATCGCATTCCACAGCGCCTGCGGGTCCGACGCCCCGCCGGAATCTGAAGCAGCGGACCCGATCCCGGGCAGCACCGACGACGGCGCGGGAATGGTGTCGTCGAGCCATTTCTGGAACGCCGACGGCCCCGGATCCTTATGTGTGACTGCGGGATTCGGCTCCGAGAACGCAGCGTCCGGCTCACCGGCCGCCGGCGCTGGAGAAGTGGAGGCCGGCGGTGCAGCCGGACCCGAGGCTGGCGGCGCAGGCTGGTCGGTGGTCGACGGCGCCGCGGGACCGGACTCCGACGGCGCGACACCGTCGGAAGCCGACGGCACATCCGGACCGGACGCCGGAGGAACAGCCTGCTCGGGGTCGGACGACTCTCCGTGGTCGGATGCCGGCGGAGTTGTCGGGACGGCAGTGGTCGGGGCGGCGGTCGGCGACGACGGGTCGGCGGCCGCGGCAGCTTGCCCCAACGTCAGTGCACAACCCATCGCCAGCGTAACCGCAATGCCCCGTAGACATTTCACGACAACACACCCGTCCTGTCGGAGTGGTACTCGAACCGAAGGTCGTGCAGAAGTGGAGCAGTCCCGGCTATCCGGTACGCAAGGGCGCGCGTCGGCGGCGGCCGAGGCCGCACCGACCTTCGAAAGATACCCCCGGACCAGCGAGAATCGGTGGATCTGACGCGAAAATGCCCGGCACGTGTCCCTTCGAACGCCATTGCACGCAACAACCGGTCGCTCTGCATTGAGGTCGAACGGATCGTGCAAACCTCGACGAAATTGCACGATTTTCACATAACGCGACGCACTTTGCACGATTTGTTCGCCCTCCCATGACCGGCGAGCGCCGTCGCGGTACTGGCGTTACCCGGACAACGAATGTTCTCTCGGGCGGCGTCGCTCTGTCGCCCATGCGGGCAGTGCCTCGCGCGCCGACAGCCACTGCTCGGGTATCCCGCGTATCGAACCTCGGCAGCCGACTCCCGTGTACGCGGCCACGATCCCGCCGACGATCGCGGCCGTGGTGTCCACGTCCCCACCCGCTTCGACGCAGGCGGTGACCGCAGCCGGATAGTCGCCGAGGAAGCTTGCGGCCGCCCACAGGGTGAACGGGACCGTATCGTGCGCGCTGACCCGGGCGCCGTTGCCGAGTTCGTAGGCCGCTTCGGCCACGGATCTGCCGATCAATGTCCGCGCGCGACGGACACCGGCCGCGGTGCGCCCGTCGACCAGGTACGGCTCCACCGCATCCAGCAATTCGCCGGGCGCACAGTCTTTTCCACGAACCGCTGCGGCGTGGCCGGCCGCGACGGCGACCGCCATCGCGCCGACGATCGCTTCCGGATGACGGTGGGTGATCTCGGCGGAAAACGCTGCCTGCGCCGCCGCCCGCTCCGGATCTCCGGCGAAATAGGCCCCGAGCGGGGCGACCCGCATCGCCGCACCGTTGCCCCACGACCCGTTCCCGCCGAAAACCGCACCTGCCGCGTCGGCCCACGGCCTGCCGTCGCGAATCTCGTGCAGCACAACGACTGTGCCCGGCCCGTAACCACGGTAGGGCTCACATCGTTCGGCGAACACGGCCGCGAGCGCATCGCGGTCGATACGGCCGCGGTCGAGGACCTCCGTGTACACCGAACAGGCCATCTCGGTGTCGTCGGTCCACTGCCACGGAGGCGCCGGCGGTCGCCCGGCGTGAAGATCGGACACGGAGCGCCCGGGAACGAAGAACTGCGCACCCAGCGCATCACCAACGGATAAGCCCACAAGGCTGTCATATGCGGTATCGGAGTTCGGCATGCGCGAACAAGCGTGCCAACAAAAGGCAGCTGCCGCAAGACTCGGGAGAGCGCACGTCCGGTGTGCCGCCGGGTAACGAATGGCAACCGGCGCGCACGCCGGGAACCTCAGTTCAGGTGCTGTGCTCGCGGCAGAGCCAACGTCAGCGCTCCCAAACCGAACGACACCACGGCCAAGGCCAGCATCATGGTGATCGCGCCGTCGAGGGTGTGGGAGCGGAAGAACAGGGTGGTCAGTACTGCCAAACCCAGTGCGTTGCCGATCTGTTCGATGGTCGGGACGACTCCCGATGTCTCGGACATGTGGTCGGCGTTGAGGCCGGACAGCATGATCGGCTGGATTTGGACCGCGAAGATCCCTACTCCGAAACCGGCTGCGCACACGGCGGGGGTGGCGATGAGAGGGTTGGCGACGCCACTGGTCAGGTGGAGGTAGATCGCGCCGCCGGCCATGCAGCCTCCGTAGAGGGTGACGCCGCCGGCCAGGATCAGGATTCCCCACTGCCGGACCAGGAACAGAGACGCGATCGCTCCCGCGCCCGCTCCCAGAGCGAACAGCGTCATGACGATCGCCGTGTGCCACGGCGTGTAGCCGAGGACGTCCTGCATGGTGATGGAGGCGGCGAAGACGAAGGCGGTGAACAGGCCGAAGAAGACGCAGATCAGGATCGAGCCGATGCGAAAGCCTCTGTCGGAGAAGAGTTCCAACCGCATCAACGGGTCGGCTCCACGGGACGAACGCCTGATCTGGTGGGCCACGAACAGGGCGCACACCACGACTCCGGCCAGGGCGAGGGCGATCGGCCGGGATTGCCAGCCGTGCTGTTGGACCAGGGCGAGGGCATAGACGAGCAGCAGAAGTCCGGCGCCCGACAATGCCGCGCCGCCGAGGTCGAGGCGCTCGGGTGACGCCGGCCGGCCGATCCGCAGATAGCGCCAGGCCAGGCCGAACGCGACAATGCCGATGGGAAGGTTGATCAGGAAGACCGTGCGCCAGCCCCAGCCGCCGATGTCGACGGTGAGTAGCGCGCCGCCGAGGATCGGGCCGAGCATGCCGGCGAAACCGGCCACCCCGCCGTACATGGCGAAGACCAGGGAGTGGCGTTCGCGCGGGAAACTGGCGATGAGGATGGCGATGGTCTGCGCCGCCATGCCCGCGCCCGCGGCGCCTTGCACTACGCGGGCTACGACCAATTCGGTGGCGCCGGTGGACAATCCGCACCACACCGAGGCAGCGGTGAACGCCACCACCGAGGTGAGGAACATCGCGCGGCGGCCGACCACGGCCCCGAGTCGGGCGGCACTGAGCAACGTACAGGCGAAGGCCAGCGAATAGCCCGAAATGACCAGCAATTCCGCCGAGCGGGAGGCCCCCAGATCGGAGGTCAACCGAGGCAAGGCGGTGTTCACGATCGTCACGTCGATCATTTGCATGAACACCGCGATCAGACAACCGGCGAAGGCCAGCCACGCCGCCGATTCGGACGGTGACGAGCCGGGAAGCAGGACAACGCTTTCCGGTTCACCGACGGTGTTGCCCCTCATCCGGCCAGCTCGATCACGCTGCGCGGGGCGGACAACGCCAGTTCGGTCGGAAAACTCAAGCGCACCACACGATGTGGTGGCGCTATCTCGATCTGTGCGACGAACGGCGGCAGGAGCCCGCCGATCATCTTGTCCAGCAACATGTTCACCTGCCCGAAGCTGGGCCGCAGACGCACCTGGCGGCATTCGATCTCGCCCGTGCCGACCACCGAGTCCGTGCGCTTGTCCACGCGCGCGACCAAAGGCCAGTGCACCGAGAAGGCCAGCCACGTATCGATCGACTGCACCGAGCCCTCGGTGAGGTCGAGCCCGCGCAACAGGGTCAGGCCGCCGACGATCGGCATGATGTCGGGGGGAAACGGCGTGGGTGCGCCGCCTATCGGGAGGTGGACGGTGTCGACGAAATGCGCCTCCTCGCGAGAGACGACCGCGCCACGAGAGCGGGTTTCGGCGCGGTAGTCCTCGGCGCGCAGAAATCCGTCGAGCCGGCCGAAGCGCTGGTCGACGGTCAGTTCCAGCTCGCCGTCGCCGCTCGATGCCTCGAGCAGCGTCCGGTAACCGCCGTTCTCGTGGGTGACGACGCTGGTCAGCTCGAAACCCACACTGCGCCCGCCGGTTTCGACGGTGTACCGGCATTTCTCGCCGTCGGGTATGCCGGGGTCGCGAAAGAGGGTGGGCACCGTACCTCCTGAAACCACGAAACCTCCTGTAGTTCAGTTCGTTTCCGCGTCGCGGTCGATGATCGACGCGAAAACCGAGCCCATCGCCGCGATATAGCGCTCCACCGAGTCGTGGGCGACCGCGGTGTCGGGATAGATGACGCTCAGCGTGGTCCCGGACGGCAGCCGATTGACCCAGATCAGCGCCTCTTCCGACGCGGCACGGTTGGCGTAGACGCCGGCGGTGACCTCGTCGAAGAATTCGTGGCCCAGGAAGTCGCGGGCGTCGATGAACGAGATCATCGGTGTGACCCAGCCGGGTTCGGCCTTGATCTCCGAGTCGGCGGGCAGCAGTTCGAGCACCCGGTGGAACGAGGTGGGCGCCAGTCGCAGCCCGTTCTCGTAGGCGCGCTGGGCCAATTTCAGCGTGCGGGTGACGCGGGTGCCGGGGCCGACCGGAAAGGCCACCGGCACCAGCGTCACATACCAGCCGACCGAATTGCCCTCCGCCGCCGAGGTTCTCGTGCTCACCGGAGTCATCCCGAAGTAGTAGTCGGAATCGGTGAGATCGCGTTCGGCCAGGGCCGCCGCCGCGAAGACCCCGCCCACGAATTCCGCGTCATTGGCCCGGCAGACCTCCTCGAAGGCCAGCGCCTGCTGTTCGTCCAGCAGGGGCACCGTGCGATGCGCGCTGCGGTTGTAGCCGTCGGAGCGCTTGCCGAGGTCCAGCGGAAAGGACGGTAGCCGATTGTCGTTGCCGTGCAACAACTGTAACCACTTCCGCACACCGGGTGAGGACAGCGTCAGGGTCTCGCTGTAGGCCCGCTCGGTGACGCAGTAGTTCAGATAACTCGCCGCCGGGGGCAGCGGCTCCGCCTCGCCGCCGAGTTCGGCCAGATACAGCTGCGCGAAATCGGAGGCGGACAGATACTGGCCGAGACCGTCGGTGTGCAGGTGGTCGACGGCGAGGTAGACCGTGGTCGCGTCGCCGTGTTCGATGGCTCCGAAGGTGAAGCAATCCCATTGGAACGGATCGGGAGTCGTCTTCTCGACGTGCTGACGGATCGCGGCCGGATCGTCGATCCACCCGTAGTCGATCGGAATGAAGTCGACCACGTCCTCGGGCACCAGATGCCGCCGCACGGTGCCGTCGGCGTCGATGTCGAACCAGGTCCGGAAGGTGTCGTGCCGCAACAGGAAGGTGTTGATGATCCGCGTCATCGCCTCCCGGTCCAGGCCACCGGTCGGGATCTGCGCGGTGGCCAGGCACAGTCCGGAGAAGCGGAAGTCGGCGGCGGCGTGCCGATTCGCCTGGCGCAGATACTGTTCCTGTTGCAGCGACGGCGGCGCCGGATGCACCGGGGCGGTCCGGGCCCGCGCCACCGCTTCCGGTGACGCGACCCAGGTGACCATCCGCCCCGGCGGCGGTGACCATTCGTCGATGAGTCCGAAGTCGACCACGACTACCTCATTTCCACCGGTGGGCATCGAAACGGCGGCCCATCAGCCGACTCCCGCCATCTCCGCGACCGCACCGGCCGGCGCGTCGGGGCCGCTCGACTCGGCCGCGGGCTGTGATCCGCCCGGGACGGTCCCGTCCACCGCCGCGGCCAGGGCAGCCGGATCCGGTTGAGCCCCACCGGGTTCGTGCGCCAGGATCAGCTCGGCCACCTTCGGTCCGGCCTGCTCCAGGCTGAACGAGCGGCCCATCTGCAACGACATCAGGTCGATGCCGAGCGTCTTGGTCACGCGTGCGCCGAGTTCGACCGCCATCAGCGAATCCAGACCCAGCTCCGGCACCGGAATCGTCATATCGATGGTGTCGACGTCCACGCCCATGACGACGGCCAGTTCGCCTGCCATCAGCCGGGCGATGTGCGGGCCGCGCTTGGACTCCTCCATCGCGGCCAGCTCCTCACGCAACCGGGCCAGCTCGGAGGTGTCCTTCGCCGAGGCCCGCGCGAGTGCGGCGGTGCGACCGGTGCGAGCCAGTTGCGGGAAGGTACCGGTGAGCTTGGCCCAGTCGGTCGGGATGACGGCCACGCGCGAGGCTCCCAGGCGCAGGCACTGTTCCAGATAGGCGGTGGCGTCGCCCATATCGATGGGGCCGAAGCCGACCAGGTCCAGATATTTCTCGGAGGTCTCGTTCGCCGCCATGCCCCCGGCGCCGGACAGGTGGCCCCAGCCGACGCACAACGCCCGCTCCCCCGCCTGCGACCAGCGCAGCGCCAGCGATTCGACCGCGACATTGGCCGCGCAGTAACTGTATTGGCCGTAGATGCCGTACATCGACCCGCCCGACGAGCACAGCACGAACATGTCGAGGTCGATGCCCGCGTCGGCGACCGCCCGGTGCACGATCTGCGCGCCCAGCACCTTCGGCAGATAGACCTGTTCGAGCTGGCCGATTTCCATCTTGGCCAGATTGTTGTCCGCGACCGCACCCGCGGCGTGGAACACCCCGCGTAGCGGATGGCCGGCGCTGTGGATGCGTGCGATCGCGTCGGCCACCGCCTCGGCGTCGGTCACATCGAGCAGCTCCTCGACGATCTCGATCCCGATCGCGCGCCACGCCTCGAGCTGCCGGCGCGCCTCCTCGGTGGTCGCGCCGCGCCGCCCGGCCAGCACCAGCCGCCGCGCACCACGCAAGGTCAGCCAGCGGCCGATCGCCAGACCGAACCCACCGAATCCGCCGGTAACCAAATACGCTGCGCTGTCGCTGATCTCGACATCCGGCAGGTACGGGCGCACCGGCGGTTCCGGCGCGTCCATGCGCAGCGCGATCCGGGCCGGCCGCGACGAGCGCAGCGTCTCCTCGAACGCCTTGCTCACCTCGGCGGTGTCGAACAGGTGGTACGGCAGGGGGCGGTAGGTGCCCTCGGTGACCTTCTCGAACACCCGTTGCAGCAGAGCCGCGAGCCGTTGCGGCTTCACCTTGACCAGGCGGTCGAGGTCCATCGAGAAGTACGACAGGTTCTTGTCGAAATTGGCCAGTTCCAGCAGGCCACCGGTGTAGATGTCCGCCTTGCCGACCTCGACGATGCGGCCGAATTCCGCTGCGGCGTTGAAGTTCTGGCGCAGAATCTCACCGGGCGCGCTGCTGACGATCACATCGGCGCCCGCTCCTCCCGTGATCGCGGCGACCTCGTCGACGAAGTTCAGCGACCGCGAATTCACCGCGTAGTCCGCCCCCATCGCGAGCACGTGGGCACGCCGCTCCGGGGTGCTGGCGGTGCCGATGATGGTGGCGCCGCGGGCCTTGGCGACCTGGATCGCGGCGGTGCCGACGCCGCCGGCCGCACCGTGCACCAGCACCGTCTCTCCCGGTTCCAGCCGGGCCAGATCCAGCAGGGCGTATTCGGCGGTGCCGAAGGCGATGATGCTGGTGCAGTGCCCCGGATCGGTGCCCTCGGGCAGGACGACCGCGAGCTGCCGGTCCACGACCGCGAAGCGGCGCATCATGCCCTTGGCGGCCACACCGACCAGATCCCCCTCCTCGACGTCCTCGACGCCGGGCCCGACCCGCACCACGGTGCCGACCCCCTCCATACCGGGCACGGTGCCGAAATACGTTGGAGCCAGCTCACGTTCGCCGAGCAACCCGATGACCTTCAGCGGATCCTTGTAGTTCAATCCGATGACCTGCATCCGGATCTCGATCTCGCCCGGGCCCGGTTCCACGCGCGGGCATTCCCGCCAGGCGAGTGCCGACAGCAGCCGGGTGCGCGGCATGTCGAGTTCGAAGTTGGCCTCCGGATCCGTCAGCGGCGCCGAGGTGTCCAGGACTTCCAGCCGTTCGGGCAGCGGTTTGGTGATCACCGTCGCCCAGCGTTTGCCGTCGCGCAACAGCACCTCGTCGCTGTTGTCGAGGGAGAAGGCGCCGGGCACCGCCAGTTCCGCCACGAGATCGGCGATCGGTGTCGCGGGTTCGGTGTCGACGAGCCGCCAGCGCAGTGCGGTCTGCTCGTTGAGCAGGACGCGCCGCGCGCCGGCCAATGCGGCCTGCCCGGTGTCGGGCACGGCGGAACTGCCGGGCAGGGCGAACGCGGATTCGGTGACCAGGGTGCAGTGCACGAGACCATCGCCGAAAATCGTTTGCGGAGTGCCGTTCTCGCTCGGCGGTTCGACGAATTCGGCGACAGCCACCGCGATGCGCTTGAGCGTCCACAAGTGCGCCACGTCGTCGGCGACCGCACCCGCGACCACGCAGATGTGCAACCGCCGAGTCGGCTCGCCGCGGGCGGCGCGCAGCTGCTCGACGAGCTCGGACTCCAGTTCCGGCCCGGTCGAATCCACCACGTGCAGGCGGGAATCCGGAAGCGCGGCCACCAATCGGTCGGCCCGTGCCGTCTCGCCGAGGCGGACCACCAGGGTAGTCACCGAACCGGCCTCGGCCAGTGCGGACGGGTCGATCGGATCGCGTTCCTCGAAGGTCTCGGTGTAGTAGAAGTCGGCCATCCGGTGCAGTGGATCGTCGCCGGGCCGCAGCGCGCCGATCTGCAGGCCGGACAGCCGGACCACCAATTTGTGGTCGGCGTCGAGCAGATCCACATCGGCACGCAGCCGCGCCTTCGGATCGCGCCGGGCCACCACGGTCACCGTCTCGGGCAACGCCGCCAGCAAGCGCACCGCACCCACGCCGACCGGAACCATCACGCCCTCGTCGATGCGTTCGTCGGCGAACAGCATGGCCGCGCACTGCATGGCGGCGTCCACGACCGCCGGATGCGCCAGATGGCCGGAATCCGCGGCGATCGAGCCGTCGACGGTCGCCACCACCACATCGCGGCCGACCCGCACCGAGGTGACCCGCCGGAACGACGGCCCGTATTGCAGTCCGGCCGCGGCCAGGCCCGTGTAGAACATCGCCGGGTCGACGTCGATGCCGACCTCGATCTCCGGAACATCGACCGTGGTCTGCTCGTGGCTGCCGGTGAGGGTGCGCCCGGAGGCGTGCACGGTCCACGCGGTACCGGTGGCACTGCGCGAGCGGATCAGGAACCGGCCGCTGGCCTCCTCGATACTCAGTGCCACCAGCGGTACGTCCGGGGCACCCATGATCAGCGGTGCGACGAACCGAACTCCCTCCAGCGCAACCTGTTCCGAGCCGATTCGCGACGTGGTGGCGCTCAGTGCCGCGTCCAGATACGCGGCCCCGGGCATGATCTTGATGCCGTTGACCACGTGATCCGACAGCCACGGCAGCAATTCGGTGCCGACCTGCAGCAGCCATTCCGGACGGCCTTCGACATCGGGATCGCCGAGCATCGCGTAGGAGCCGGGGGTGCCGAGGCGGGCCTGTTCGAACAGCGGCAGCGCCGAGTGCAGGCGGGTGCGCTGCCAGGGATAACGAGGCAGCGGCAGATGCGGAGTGGCCGGGCGATCGGGCGGGAACAGCAGATCGCGGTCGAGGACACCGGCGGCGTGCAGGCCGATCAGCGTGCGGCGCAGGCTGTCGGCATCCGCTTGTTCGCGGTCCAGCGTCGGCACCGTGGTCCCCTGCACATCGGCGCCGAGCAGGGCTTCGCGAATATTGCCCGACAGCACCGGATGCGGGCCGACCTCGAGGAAGATCCGATGACCCGCGCCGATCAGGGCGCCGACGGCATCGAAGAACCGGACCGGTTGCCGCACGTTCGACCACCAGTAGGACGCGTCCCAGTCGGCCTCGGCGACCCGCATGCCCGTCACCGTCGAATACAGCGGCACGGTCGGCGTCCGGGGCTCCAGATCGGCCAGCACCGACCGCAATTCGGCCTCGATCGGCTCCATCAGGCGGCTGTGATACGGCACCTCCACCCGCAGGCGGCGGGCGAAAACGCCGTCCTCGGTGAGCTTTTCGGCCAGCAGATCCAGCCGGTCGGCGTCGCCGGAGAGGGTGACGGCGCTGGGACTGTTCACCGCCGCGATATCGATGCCCGGATCGTCGCCGATCAGTTCGAGGGCCTTGTCCTTCGGCAATCCCACCGCGAGCATGCCGCCGGTGCCGGCGGTGGTCGCCTGCAGCCGGGCGCGATGGTAGGCCACCCGCACGGCGTCGCGCAGCGACAGCATGCCGCTCACATACGCCGCCGACACCTCGCCGACGCTGTGTCCCACGATGGCGGCCGGGGTGATGCCGTACTGCTCCAGCTCGCGCACGAGCCCGACCTGGACGAGGAAGTTGGCCGGCTGCGCGACGTCGGTTCGGGTGACGCGGGATTCGTTCTCCGGCTTGCGCAGTTCGTCGATGATCGACCCGTCGGCAA
>NZ_LZMK01000152.1:0-507 GCF_001665865.1 Nocardia sp. 852002-20019_SCH5090214
ATGAGGCCTTGGGCACGGTTGTATTCGGCGTAGGCGCGGGCGCATTCGAATCGGTAGCCGGCCTCGTCGACCACATACCGGTTGTGGGGGCGGCCGAGCTGGGCCATCTTCGCGCCGTAGAGGCGGGCCACCCGCGGCGAGACACCATCGGCCATCTGCTCGGCTGCCAGCTGCGCGACGATCGCGTCCGCGTTCGGATGCATCCCGCGCCCGAACAAGGCCCGCATCTGGGATTCGGTGACGATGTCTCCCTCGACGATATCCAGGGCTCCCAACCCCGACCCCACCCAGCGACCCGGGGACTCGCCGCGCTCGCTGTAATAATCGGCGAGCTGTTGCGCGCCACGGTCATTGGCGTCATTCGTGGCGATATTCCGCAGGTAATACTCATAGCCGTCGCCGGACGCAATCTTCGCCAGCGACATCATGAATCCAGGCTACGCCGCTCCCGATATTGTCGTTATCGGTTCGTTACCTGGGAGCATGAGGTGTGAAATTTTTGTGTGA
>NZ_LZMK01000153.1:0-4298 GCF_001665865.1 Nocardia sp. 852002-20019_SCH5090214
TGAAGGCTGCGGAGAACGGGATCTGGAAGTCGACGGAGATGCGTCGCCGGCTGGCGGAGGCGGGGTTGGAGATCAGCGCCGGCAAGATGTCGGCGTTGTGGATCGGCAACCCGACCAGCATCAGGCTCGATGATCTCGATGTCTTCTGCTCGGTGTTGAATTGCTCGCCCGCGGATTTGCTGATCTGCGAGCCCGATGTCGTTGCGGCGCGCATGCCGAGCAAACCCGAACAGGTGCGGGCCTCGTCCGGCAGGTCGCCTCGGCTGGGCCGCAACCGCACCCTTCCGCCGGCATGAGAACGCCGCAACCGCGCACGTGCCCGGGATGTGGCCTGCGTCCGGTTGCGCATGCGAAGGCCAAGTACTGCTATGGCTGCCGAACGCGAGGAACCCGGATCCCGCCGCCGTGCCGCAGGTGTGGTTCCACGTCGCTGTACTACTCGGGGGGACTGTGTCAGCGCTGCCACAAATACGCGCCGGATTTCGGCGACTCGTGCCCATACTGCTGTGCGTGGGGATTGTTCAAAACCGGTAGCGGAGTGTGTAACGCGTGCCGTGACTGGCGGCGGCGCCATCCCGGTGAGCGTCTGTGCCCGGGTTGCGGGAAGGTCCAGTCGCTCAACGGCTCCGGCTTGTGCCGACTGTGTTGGCGCCGAGCACGTGCCAACTC
Source organism: Nocardia sp. 852002-20019_SCH5090214 (assembly GCF_001665865.1). NCBI lineage: Bacteria > Bacillati > Actinomycetota > Actinomycetes > Mycobacteriales > Nocardiaceae > Nocardia > Nocardia sp. 852002-20019_SCH5090214. The sequence goes on from NZ_LZMK01000153.1 coordinate 670, forward strand.
GTGGGCCGCCGACGGTCTGGTTAACCCGGAAGCGCTGGCTGTCGGGCACCAGCTGTTCATTAGCGACCTGGAACACAAGCTCGCCCTTGTGACACCACCTGCTCTGCGCCGATGGAAAACGAGGCCGATTCGGACACGATCACGAGCCCGCCCACGACCGCGCGCATTCCGACTCGCCGACCATCGCCAACTGACGCTGTTCGACGCGGTCCGCGACAGCAGTCGCCTGGACAAGGCACCGGAACCCCCGTTTCCCGATCTTGCCGCCGCGTTGGAAGCCGTTGTGGTCGAACACGCTGAGACCTATGGCTGGACAGGTGATCTCACCTCTGCGGTTCGACGCGCGGTGCGGGTGTTGTTGGCGATTCAGGACACTCCGGGCGCACCGATCAAGGCCAGCGAGGTCGCATTGCTGCGAAAGACATCGCTGCCGGCCGGGCCGACCATGGATGTGTTGCGGACCGCCGCCATCCTCGAAGACGACGATGTCCCTGCGATCGTCACCTGGTTCGAATCGCGAGTCGCGGCGCTGCCCGACGAGATGGCGTCGGAGTTACGGGTGTGGTTCGCAGTGATGCGTGAGGGGAGCTCGCAACCACCCCGGCGCCGTCCGCGGGCCGACCGCACGATTCGCAACCATCTCACCTCAGCTCTGCCAGTACTACGGGGGTGGGCTGGCGACCACGCCTCGCTACGGGAGATCGACCGCGGCGCCATCCACACGGTGCTGGCTGCCAGTGGCCGTCGCCGCGTCGACACCCTGCAGGGGCTGCGATCGATCTTCCGAATTCTCAAGGCGCGCAAACAGATATTCACCGACCCCACCAGCCGTATCTTCTGCGGCATGGCACGGAACACGATCCCGATGACGATCGCGCCAGCTCAGCTGCGTGAATCGATCGAGTCGCCCGAGCCGACCAGAGCAGCACTGGCAGCGCTGCTCGTTTTTCACGGCGTACGCCCACGGCAACTGCGCCACATCCTATTGACCGACGTCCGTGACAGCCGCCTGTATGTGGACGGGCGAACTATCCCCATGGCCGATCACGTCAGCGCCGGTATCGCCGCGTATCTGCATCACCGTGGCCAGCGATGGCCTAAGACCGCGAACCCCCATTTGTTCGTCAACCAAGTCACCGCGAACCGCACAGGCGCGGTGACCTACAACTGGATCAACTCATGCCTGGGCTGCCGTGCGCAGGATCTCCGTGCAGACAGGATCCTTGACGAAGTCCGCGCGACTGACGGTGATGTCCGCAGAATCTGCGACCTGTTCGGACTGAGTGTCGGTGCGGCGCAACGTTATATCGACGCCGGACGGGTACAACAGTCTGGCGCCGATTAGGAACCAGATCCGCAGATCCGACCGGACGGCGACATGAGGGCGTCAGCGGCGGCCGTAGGTCGGGCCCGTGCCGGATGATCGGCGAGTCGCCAGCGGAAAGTCGGTGAGATGACAGATGTCGGCGCGAAGGTCACTGACTGTCTAGACGAAGCGCCTGAGATCAGAACGTGCGGTTCCCGACGTTGGGCCACCTCAACGGAGGTCGGACCGGTGCCGACAGATCTTGGCGATCGCGCGCACCGCATCCGGGCTCGGCCGGTGAATACCGGCTTGCCCATGATCGGCCGCTTCGTCGCCGGAGCTGAACAGCGGAACCGGTGATCGATAGTCGATCGCCGCTTGAAATGTGGTACCGCTGATACGGCCCTGCACCAGGGCAAACCGCAAGCCCAGTAAGTTGTCGCCGTGGCAGCCGACCCATCCGGCACATAGCCGCCGCAGGTCGCTGTCGGCGTCGGTCTGATGACACTGGAATAATCCGGGTGGCTGCTCGGCCATGTCGCGGTCGTAGGCACGCAACTTCTCGTACTCCTGCGCGTCCCACACTCCGCCCGGCACATCGCGCCGATAGGGGCACGATTGGCACGGCCGCGGCGCCGGCGCCTGCAACTCGTCATTGGCTGTTGCGTCGGCGGCGACGCGAGCCTCGGAGACCTCGGACACGGCTACCACCATGCACCCTTCTCACACCACGATCAACCTCGACTCCGACGACGGCCGCTGATCAGGTCTTCTGTTCCGTTACGCAATGGTCGCATACCTGATCGGTGGGGCGGAGGCGTCGGTGAACGGTGCGAAGTAGTTGTTCTCCGGCCAGCCATCCACATCCGCGATCTGGCCGTTGCGACCCCATGTGTCACCGCCGTTATCGCTGATCAGGTCGATGTCCCCGGGTATGTCCCGATACGAGGCGAACTTTCGCGACTGCGCATCCTTCATAGTTCCCATCATGGCCGTCCCCATGCCGGAGTGCACGCAACCCGTGCTGTCTACGGTGCAGCCAGCTCCCGAACCCACAGATCGATTAGCTTGAAACAACCCACCGGTCCTTCGGTTCCGGTGAGCGCGCCCTTCGGAATTCGCGAACCGACGGAAGACCAGCATGGGGCATGTCCGTTTCGAGTAGAGGCCGCACTCGGGGTGCAGAGCGGGTTCTGGGCCGATGCCGCGCAGGTAGTCCTGCGGCCTGATGTAGACCACGACCCAGGGACCGTCGAGACGCTGTCCGCACACTTGACACAGGCTGTGCAGCCAGATCTGTTGCAGCCGCGCCGGGTTCACCGCGCCCCACACCGGTTTGCCGGGGTCGCGGTGGGTCATCGTGATGTAGGGCACGACCATGCCCGCCGAGACCGGCGCCTCGGCCAGACGCTGCGGAACTGGAACCAGGCCGGCGGGGGCGCCGGGAGAGTCGGGCATCGGGTACCTCCATTCGGATCGAAAAAAGGGGGGAGGAGCAAATGAGGAGCGGCGGGCGTGTTGCGGTGAGTCGGGCCGGCTGGCCGAGAGCATCGTCGTTGCCTTGCGGTCCCTGTCCGTGGCCACGACAGCTACTGAGGCAGCGCCCGGGATAGGCAGCACATCAACGCCTTTCAGCTCGCCGAGCCTGGAGAAGTGAACGCACGCAGTGCGCGAGAGGCGGCGCGCACGAGCTTTTCCCGACGCTGGTAGTCGGCGACGGCGTGGTTGAGCAGATCCAGGGGCTCACCGCCGACGACCGTGGCCATTGCGTGCGCGACACCGAGCGCATGCCGCGCCGAGGCGATGTACGGTTCGAGCGCGTCGAGCAACACAGTGACGGTGTCGTCGCGACTCAACGGTTGTGCGGTGGACGCGCACACGGGCACAGCTCCTCTCATGACCGATGCGGGCGCGCCTGCGGAGTGGTGGCGGGCGCGCGAGGTGATCGGGGGCCGGGCAGGTTCAGTGGGTTGGCAGGCCGAACAGGTCGGCGTAGCGGTCCGTGCCGTCGAATTGCGGACACGCGCAGCGGGGGAAGGGGTGGGCGCAGTCGGCGCAGTAGCCGCAGTATCCACAGTGGGGGCCGAAGGGATCGCCTTCGAATTCGCCGCAGTGTTCGCAGAAGCCGATGTAGTCGGTGTCGGCGCTGGCCCATTCGCGCATCAGGTAGCTGTCGTTGGAGTACCAGGTGCCACCGACCCAGTGCCCGTGGTGTTCGTTGAAGATGTAGGCGGGGTGTTTGTAGTCGGGATCGGTGGTCAAGATGACGACCTTGTTGGAGGCGAGCCAGTGTTCGAACCGCTCGCGCCCGGCCCAGCTGTCC
>NZ_LZMK01000154.1:0-61616 GCF_001665865.1 Nocardia sp. 852002-20019_SCH5090214
ACCGCCCAGCGCGATGCGCTTGCCGCCGTCGATGTAGTCCCCGGCCTCGCCGGTGCCGCAGACGCCCATCGCCTCGAGCCCCACCGACACCCGCCCGCCGGAACGGGCATCCAAATCGGCGAGTTGTTTGGCCACGATCACCGGCGGATAGAGCGGCAGCAGCAGCGTCGCCGTTCCGACCCGGACGCGTTCGGTCCATGCGACCATCAGCGACAGACGGGTGACGGCCTCACCGGTAGGACTCGGCGGCAGGATGTGGCCGCCCTGCCAGACGGATTCGATGGGCAGGCGTTCGGCAGCGGCCAGCCAGTCCCGATCCGGTTCCGGCATCGCGGCTGCCCCGAAGACGATGCGGTCGGCGGACATCCGACTCCTTCGGCGAGCAGTGCGCCGATGCCCGATCGGCACCGACCACACGAAGATAGCAAATGCTCACTTATCATGATAGTGGTTATAGGCAGCAACGACTCGCTCCTGGAGGCCGGATGAACGCGATACCGGGTATCCCGCCGATGGTCACCGAGGAGACCGAGCCCTTCTGGGTAGGGGCCGCCGCCGGCCGTTTGCTGGTCGAACATTGCCCCGCCTGCGGAGCCGATTCCTTCCCGCCCCGGGGCATCTGCCGACGATGCCGGCGCCGCGCACCCGAATTCGTCGAAATCACCGGTCCCGGAACGGTTTACAGCTTCACCGTGAACTATCAGCGCTGGCTGCCCGAGCTCGAGGTCCCCTATGCGATCGTGCTGGTGGAATTCCCCGGCCGCCCCGGCGTGCGGATCCCCGGACGGGTGCGCGGCTGCGCGCCGGACGAGGTGACGATCGGCATGCGGGTCGACGTCGGATTCGAGCCCGGCCCGGGCGGATACGCCGTCCCCAGCTTCCTCGCCCGCGACGACGGGACCGGGGTCACGCGATGAGTACGGACCTGTTCGAGCATCGCGCCGTGATCTCCGGCATCGGTCAATCCGCGATCGCCCGCCGGCTCGACCGCTCCGGCCTGCAGCTGACCCTCGACGCCATCCTCGCCGCCGTCGCCGACGCCGGGCTGACCGTCGACGATATCGACGGCCTCGCCATGTTCCCCGGCGGAGGTGTCGCCAATGTGCCCGGCTACGCCAACGGCAATCTCTACGAGGTCCAGGACGCGCTGCGCATCACGACCCGCTGGCGCCAGGGTCTCGTCGAAGGCATGGCACTGCCGTTCTACGGTCCGGCGCAGGCGATCGCCACAGGCCAGGCCCGCCACGTGGTGATCTGGCGGACCGTGAAGGAGGGCAGCGCCGCCCGCGCCGCCGGTGGGCGCCCGGCCTACGGATCCACCAAACCCGCAGCCGAAGGCCCGCAGGCATGGCTGCTGCCGATCGGGATGCTGTCCCCGGTGTGCCAGATCGCCCCGTTCGCTACCCGCTACATGTACGAATTCGGGCTCACCCGAGCGCAATTGGCGTGGATACCGGTCACCCAGCGCACAAGCGCCGCCCACAATCCCGACGCCGTCTACCGTTCGCCGCTCACCGTCGACGACTATCTGGCCGCGCGGATGATCTCCTCCCCGCTCTGTTTGTTCGACTGCGATGTGCCGGCCGACGGCGCGACCGCGATCGTGGTGTCGGCGGTCGAGACGGCCCGCGATCTACGCGCACCGGTCCGCATCGAGGCGATGGCCGGCGTGGTGGACGGGCGCCCGGCCTGGGACCAGTGGGAGGACATGGGCCGGGTGGGCTACGCGACCGCCGCGGACCTGTGGGCGCGTACCGCGCTGACTCCCGCCGATGTGGACACCGCCCAGCTCTACGACGGTTTCAGCATCGAGGCGGTGTGGTGGCTCGAGGCGATGGGCTTCTGCGGCACCGGCGAGGCCGGGGACTACATCGACGGCGGCAAGCGCATCGCGCTGGGCGGTGAGCTGCCGCTCAACACCTGGGGCGGTCAGCTCTCGGGCGGGCGATTGCACGCCGGATTCGGCCACACCGCCGAGGCGGTGCGGCAGCTGCGCGGCGAGGCGGGCGCGCGGCAGGTCGCCGGCGCCGAGGTCGCGGCGGTGACGAATGTCGGCGGAATCGAGTCCGGCGCAGCGCTTTTGACGCGCTGGTGAGGTAGCAGTACCGGTGACGGCGAAGGAGAGATGATCATGGTGGAGCGTCCGGGCCGCGTGGACGGCAAGGTGGCAATCGTGACGGGTGCGGGATCCACGCCCGGGCCCGGCATCGGCACCGGAAAGGCGACCGCGGTGGCACTGGCACGGGAGGGCGCCGCCGTGCTGCTGGTGGACCGGTATGCCGAGCGCGCCGAACAAACCCTGCGGATGATCGAGGAGGAGGGTGGCAAGGCCGCGGTCTTCGCGGCCGATCTGACCGAGGCCGCGGCGTGCGAGGCCATGGTGCGTACTGCCGTGGACTCCTTCGGCGGCCTGGACATCCTCGTCAACAATATCGGCCTGGCCGCGGTCGGCACGGTCGTCGACGTCTCCGAAGCGGACTGGGACCGATCCTTCGACATCAATCTGCGCACCGCGTTCCTCTCCTCGAAGTACGCGGTGCCGGCACTGGCCGAACGCGGCGGCGGATCGATCGTGAACATCTCCTCGATCTCGGCACTGCGCGGCGACGGCACGGTCGCCTACTCCGCGGCCAAGGGCGGCCTGCTCGCGATGACCGTCGATATGGCGTATTCGCACGGCCGCCAAGGTATTCGGGTGAACGCGATCGCGCCCGGGCACATCACGACGCCCATGGTGCTCTCGGTGTCGGCGCCGGGGCCGCGGGCCGAATTCATGAACACCATGCGGTCGGAGGCGGGTCTGCTGGGCACCCCCGGCGACGGCTGGGACGTGGCCTGGGCGGCGACCTTCCTGGCCAGCGACGAGGCCCGCTGGATCACCGGCATCACCCTGCCGGTGGAATCGGGCGTGCTGAGCGTGACGCCGCTGATGATGGCGCCGCACCTGCGCGGGGTCGCGGACCCGGACCGGCCCGAGCCGGGCGAATCGACGCCGCCCGCCCCCGAATCCGGCCACTGAGCCGCCGACGCCACCGGGGGCCGATCCCGATCGGGCGCGACAGACGGTTGTACATCACCCTCGCGATCTCTAGAGTAAGTAAGTGAACACTCTCATAGTTGAATAATCTTCCTGGTACAGAAGGAGTTCGGGATGGCTGACCCCGATGGCGCCGGAACCGCCCTGTGTGAGCGATATGCGGTCGCCGATGTCGACTCCCACATCATCGAACCGGCCGACCTGTGGACCTCGCGGATCTCGAAGAAGTGGGGCGATCTGGTTCCGCACGTCCGCTTCCACGAACGGCGGCAAGAGGATTACTGGTACATCGGCGACAAGAAACTCTACGGCGTAGGCGCTTTCGCACAAGCCAAATGGCCCGAGTTCCCGCCCTCACATCCGAAGAAGCTCTCCGAGGCCTTCCCCGCCGCACTCGACGCCAAGGCGCGGCTCGCCTATATGGACGAGGTCGGCATCTACTACCAGGTGATGTATCCGAATATTCTCGGCTTCCACAGCCACGTCTTCCTGAACCGGATGCCGCACGAGCTGGCCACCGAATGCGTTCGCGCGTACAACGACTGGCTGGTCGAGTGGTGTTCGGCGGATTCGCGCCGGCTGGTTCCGATGATGATGCTGCCGTTCTGGGATATCGACGAATCGGTCACCGAGATGAAGCGGGCCTACGAGATGGGCCACAAGGGTGTGCTTTTCGCCGCTCGCTACGACAAGGTCGGCCTGCCCCGCCTGGTGGACGACTACTGGGAGCCGCTGCTCGGCCAGGCCCAGGACATGGGACTGTCGATGAATTTCCACGTCGGCTTCCTCAACTCCCCCGACGATCTCAAGGGCGCGGTCGACCAATCGCAGAAGCTCGACTTCACCAAGGAGAGCGCGCTGGTGCTGCTCGGCAATGCGCAGAACATCGCCGAGGTGGTGGTCAGCGGCGTCTGCCATCGCTATCCGAAGCTGAATTTCGTCTCGGTGGAGAACGGCGCCGGCTGGCTGCCCTTCCTGGGCGAGAGTATGGACTGGCAGTGGCTCAACGTCGGTGCGCACCACGAATATCCGGATCGGCTGCTGCCGAGTGAATACATGCGCCGCCAGATCTACGGCATGTACTGGTTCGAAAACCGTTCGCTGCGACCGGTGATCGGCGAACTGGCCGACAATCTGATGTTCGAAACCGATTTCCCGCACGCCACCAGCCTCTCGCCGGGGCCGGCCTCGGAATCACCGAGCCCGCGCGACATCATCGATCGTTCACTGACCGGAATTCCGGAGCAGACGGTGGCGAAAGTCCTGCAGCACACCGCGACCCGGCTCTATCACCTCGATCCGCCGCAGCGGAACCGACCCTGACGACACGACATCGGAGGGCGGCGTGAGCGACCATCGCGGCTCGCGCCGCCGACCGGACGCGGGTGTCCCGCACACGACAGGAGGCGGCGTGACCGATCGGCTGATGTACCGGCGTGAGTTCTACATCGGAGGTAGGTGGGTACCACCTGCCGGCGACGAACGCTTCGCCGTGATCTCACCGTCCACCGAGGAAACCGTCGGCGAGGTGCCGGTGGCCCGCACGGCCGATATCGATCGGGCCGTCGCGGCCGCGCGCACCGCCTTCGACGAGGGCCCGTGGCGCCGGCTGTCGCCCGGCGAGCGCGCCGGCACGCTCGCTCGCGCCGCCGAACTGCTGCGCACACGCGAGGCCGATATCGCGGCCGTGACGGTCGACGAGATCGGCTGTCCGGTCAGCCAATCCAGACAGGCGCAGACCGGTATGGTCGCGGCGCTGTTCGACTATTACGCGGAGCTGATCCGCGACTTCGACTTCGAGCGCATCGTCACCGCCGGTGACCGGTCCGGCCTGGTCACCAGGGAACCGGTCGGCGTCGTCGCGGCCGTGGTGCCGTGGAATGCCCCGGTGACCCTGGCGGCGTGGAAGACCGCGCCGGCACTGGCCGCGGGGTGCACGGTGGTGATCAAACCGCCGCCGGAGTCGCCGCTGAGCAACTTCGTGCTGGCCGAGGCACTGGACGAGGCCGGAATACCCTCCGGCGCAGTCAATATCGTGCCCGGCGATCGAGAGGTCGGCGAGTATCTGGTCACCCATCCGGACACGGACAAGGTGGCCTTCACCGGGTCGACCGCCGCGGGTAAACGCATCATGAGCGTGTGCGGTGAACGGGTGAAGCGGGTGTCGCTCGAGCTGGGCGGCAAGTCCGCGGCGGTCGTCACCGACGACGCCGATCTCGCGAACGTCCTGCCCGCGATCGTCAAGGGCGCGATGCATATGTCCGGTCAGGTCTGCGGTGCGCACACCCGGGTCCTGGTGCCGCGCAGCCGTTACGCCGAGGCGGTCGACGCCGCGGCGGCGGCAGCGGCAGCCGTCCGGGTCGGCGATCCCCACGATCCGGCGACCCTGGTCGGTCCGCTGGTGGCGCAGCGGCAGCGCACCCGCGTCGAGCACTACATCGCTCTCGCCCGCGACGCCGGTGCGCGGATGGTCACCGGCGGCGGCCGCCCGGCCGGGCTGCCGCGCGGCTGGTACGTGGAACCGACGATTCTGGCCGGCGTCGACAATGCGATGCGGGTGGCGCGAGAGGAGATCTTCGGTCCTGTGCTGTGCCTGATCCCGCACGACGGCGACGACGACGCCGTGCGTATCGCCAACGATTCGCCCTACGGCCTCTCCGGCGGGGTGTGGTCGGCGGACGCCGAGCGCGGACTGGCGATCGCCAAGCGGCTGCGCACCGGCAGCATCGCGATCAACGGCACCTATCCGCCGTTTCCCCGGGTGCCGTTCGGCGGCTTCAAGGAATCCGGACTCGGTCGCGAACTGGGGCCGGACGGACTGCACAGTTTTCTCGAACCCAGAAGTATCGGACTGCCGGCCGCACTGCGCTCGGATGCCGGAAACTGAACGGCCGCAGCGTCGTTCGGCAGTTGTTGCGCGAAGGAAGTGGTATCCGATGCGAACCGGATCACGGATGTGCGGTGCGGCGTTCGACGGCGAGTCGTTCGTCCGCGCCACGGTCGAATCGGCCGGACCCTGCCCCGCACGCGCGGACTACATCGAAATCTGTTTCTCCACCACCGAGGGTCGCTGGAAGTGGTGCTTCCCGGAACCGGATCCGGCGGACTGCCCGGCGGAGCCGACCACCGACCTCGCCTTCACCCTGGACAACTACGGCGCCCAGGCACATCCGATCGTCGGCGGGCGCATTCAACCGGCGATCCTCAGCGCGGCGGCGCTACCCATGGTGCTCGCCGGGACCCCGGTGCACATCTCCCGGCGCCTCGTGGTCATGTGCCGCTGACCGGCGCGGCGGCACACCGTCGCTCAGCCGGACAGCACTACCTCCCGGGCGGCGAGAAACCACGATCGCTCGAACAGTTCATCGGGCCCGGTCGGGCCGTGCGCGCGGAACCAGTCGATGCGCGTGCGCAGGCCGGTGAGGTCGTCGAAGTAGACCTCGTTCACCGCGTCGTAGGCGGTGCGGGTCGCGGCCACCGGATGGTTCTGCACATAGGCGCGGCCGCGGGCCGAGTCGGGTATCGCCACTGTCGCGGCGCCCGGTCGCCGCACGGTGCCCGCATGTGCGGTCCAGCGTGCCGCGAATTCTTCCGGCGTCAGGTTCGCCGCCCGCACCGCGACCGCCATATGTTTCATTCGAGCGCCGCCGTCGTCCCATCGGTGTCGCAGCCAGTCGCCGCCGCGCAGAACCTGTTCGCGGGCAATCACTTCCGTCGCACGGGCCGGGAGCGTCACCGTCTCGGCCGCATCGTCGCGTCGGGATCGCCACCGGTCGTGGCGCCGCAGATGCCGGATATCGCGAAACCATTCGGCGACCACACCGTCGTGCCGGGCATCCGGCCCGGTCAGATCGGGAAGGACGGTGCAGACCGCCACCCGGACCGGTCGCAGTCCGCTGGGCGCGTCGGCCGCCGCGGCACACAGCAGCGGCCACTGCCGGGCGAAACCGTCGAAGGACAGCTGCGGGGAGCGGGTGGCGAAACGCAGACGTTTGATCACGGCAGCGCCCCGCTCGCCTCGGAAACCGCTCCCTCCGAATGGTGTTCGGCCCGCCATGCCGCAATCCCGGCGCGCCAGCGCTCGATACCGCGTTCCTTGATCGGGCCGTAGCCCTTGATCGTCGCGGCCGAGGCCGCCAACTTCACCTGCCGGTCGTAGGGCACGTCCGCGCCGGCATCGGTGATCTCGGTGACGAGCCGCGCGTACTCCACGATGACGGCGCGTTCGGCGCGCCGGTCGCGGTCCCATCCGAACGGGTCGAACGGTGTGCCACGCAGGCGTTTCATCCGTCGCAGTGCCCGGAAGGCGAGCGAATAGGTCCGGCCCGCCGGCAGCTTCCGCGCCATTCCCAGACGCCGCAGTATCGGCGGGTGCAGGTGGTAGGTCAGCGCGTAGCCGCCGTCGAGCCCGAGTTCGGCGGCCACCGCGTCGTAGTCCGCGGCCAGATGCAAACGCGCGACCTCGTATTCGTCCTTGTAGGTCAGCAGGGCGAACCACGACTCGGCGACCGCGCGGGTCAGTTTCCACTCCCGTGCGGCATCGTCGCGCGCGGCCGCGTAACCGACGAGTTCGAGGTACCGACGCGCACGGCCCACGCTCTGGTAATCGATCACCTGAGCGGTCCGGCGACGCAGCACCTCGCGGAGCTCGGACGGCAGATTACGCTGCGCCACAAGTCTTTCCGCCGATGCAGTGGCCGCCGCCGTCGGCTCGTACCCGCGCGCGGTGGATGCCACGCGCTCGCCCCTCAACGCCGCCGCGACGGCCGCGGGATCGTGCACCAGCCAGCGACCCCAGTCGAACGCGAGCCGGTTGTCCGCCGCCGCCCGGCTGCGCCCCGCCAGCGCCTGCGCCATATGGGCCGCCGTCACCGGCACGCCACCCAGCTGAAAGGCCGCCCCCAGCAACACGACGTTCGCGGGAAGGTGATCGGCGAAGACGCGCTCGGCGACGCGTCGCGCATCGATCACCGAGGTTCGCGGCGCGCCGATCCGATCGGCGATCGCGGCTTCCAATGCCGCCACATCGGGGGCCGCGGTATGGCTCTGCAACATCGCCGCGGTCGGGGTGACGGTCCGGTCGACCACCGCAACGGCCTGCCCCGCACGGGCTTTCGCGAGGTGTTCGGCCGTGGCGGCCTGCAGGATGTCGCCCGACAGGTACAGATCCGCGCCGCCGCCGCTCACCGCCGCCGCACTCAGTCCCGCGCGATCGGCCGCCAGATGCAGATGCGACACCACGGCCCCCGCCTTCTGCGAGAGCCCGGTCTGATCCATCCCGCCGACCACCCAGCCCGCCGCCTCGGCGGCCCGCACCAGGATCCGGTTGGCGGTGACGATTCCGGTGCCGCCGATCCCGGTGAAGTAGATGCTGTAGCGCTCGCCGACCGCCGGCGGCACCGGCTCCGGCAACGATCCCGCCGGAAGTCGCGGCCGCTCACGCGGTGCTCGTTTCCGCCGGCGCCCAGCGGCTTTCGGCTCGATGGTGACGAAGGACGGACAGTCGCCGTCCAGGCAGGTGTAGTCACGATTGCACGAGGAATCGTGGATACGCCGCTTGGTGCCGAATTCGGTGTCCACCGGCAGCACCGACAGGCAGTTGCTCTTCGTGCCGCAGTCGCCACAGCCCTCACAGACCGCCTCGTTGATGACGACCCGGCGGGGCGGCTCCGGCAGCAGACCGCGTTTCCGCAGCCGCCGCGCCTCGGCCGCACACCGCTGGTCGTAGATGATCACCGTCACGCCGGGCACCGTTCGCAGCCGCTGCTGCACCTCGGCCAGCCGATCGCGGCCCAGCACCTTCACGCCCGGCGCCCATCGCGCGCGGCGACCGTAGCGGCCGGGATCCTCGGCGCACACCACGATCTCGCGCACCCCCTCGGCCTGCAGTGCCTGGGTGAGGGCGGGCACGTCCCGCAGTCCGGTCACCTCCTGACCGCCGGTCATCGCGACCGCCGCGTTGTAGAGGATCTTGAAGGTGATGTCGGTTCCAGCGGCCACACTCGCGCGAACCGCGAGGATGCCGGAATGGGTCAGGGTGCCGTCACCGAGATTCTGGATCAGATGGGGCGCCGCGACGAACGGTGACAATCCGATCCACGGCACCCCCTCGGCGCCCATCGGCGTCGGCGGCAGCGTCGTCAGGTCGCGGTTACGGGCCTCGAAATACATGATGCCGTGACAGCCGACCCCGCCCCCGACCAGCGCGTCCTCCGGTACGACGGTGGACCGATTGTGCGGGCAGCCGCTGCAGTACGCGGGCGCGCGGGCCGGCGTCACCAGCAGCGGCAGATCGAGCCGAGGCGGCGTCGCCGGGCGCAGCGCCGGAAGAACACGGTCGAGAATGTCGCCCACGGCCTTCGGATCGAGCACACCGGATCCGGGCACCAGGGGCGCACCGTCGCGATCCCGCTTGCCCAGCACCGGAATTCGATGCCGGGCCTCGTGCAGCACCGCGCGCAGTTGGGTCTCGACGAACGGCCGCTTCTCCTCCACCACCAGCAACCGCCGCACCGAATCCGCGAACTCGACGACGGTCTCCTCGACCAGGGGGTAGGTCATGCCCAGCCGCAGGATGCGCACACCCGCCGCGGCGAGATCGGCAATGCGCACTCCGCGCTCCGACAACGCCTGCACCACATCGAAATACGTGGCGCCCGCGCACACGATCCCGAGTTCGGCAGTGTCCGGGCCGACCGTCCGGTCGAGGCCGTTGTGCCGGGCATAGGCGCGGGCCGCGCGCAGCCGATGCTCGTTGATCAGCTCTTCCTGGCCGGGCACCGCATGCGGGCCGATGGTCGCCTGCGGTCGATGCGACCAGGTCCGTCCCGCGATGGTGATGTGCGGTTCGGCCGGATGATGGCGCGCGAGATCCGTGTCGACCGTGCCGATTCCGTCGGCGACGGCGGTGACGATCTTCAGTCCGACCCAGCATCCGGCATAGCGCGACATCCGGAAGGCGTGGATACCAAGGTCGAGGATGTCCTGCTGATCACCCGGAAACAGCACCGGCATGCCGGCGTCGGCGAAGGTGTACTGGCTGTCGCAGGCCAGGGTGGACGATTTCGCGGCCGGATCGTCACCACAGAACACCACCGCCCCGCCGCCCGGACCGGCCCCCATCGCATTGGCGTGTTTGAGTACGTCACCCGAGCGATCCAGGCCCGGCCCCTTGCCGTACCAGGCGCCCACCACGCCGTCGACACCGTCGTAGGCGAGGGCGGCGCCCATCTGGCTGCCCCAGACCGTGGCCGCCGCCAGCTCCTCGTTCAGCCCGGACCGGTGCACGATGCGATATCGCTGCGGTTCGTGCTGTTCCAGTTCCAGATCGAAACCGCCCAGCGGCGACCCCGGGTATCCGGAAACCATGGTGGCGGTGGTCGTCCCGTCGCGAAGGTCCAGCTCGTGGCGCACGGCGAGCAGCCGCACCAGCGTCTGTACTCCCGAGAGCACCGGCGTCTGCGCCGTCACGGATAGACCCGGGGGTCGATGTAGGCGACGGCGCCGCCTTTGATCACCGTTCGCAGCTTCGAATGATCCTGCAACACAGTGATATCCACGGTCGGATCGCCGTCGACGACGATCAGATCGGCCAGCAGTCCGGACCGGATCTCACCGGTGTCCAGACGCGCCGCCGGACCCATGTTGCGGGTGGCGGTGTGGATCGCCTCGATCGGGGACATGTCGATCAACTCGACATAGCGCTGCAGTTCCGCCGCGTAGGTGCCGTGCCGGGTCCACTGATGCCCGAAGTCGCCCCCCGAGAGAATCGGAATACCGGCGGCCTTCAGCTTGTGCAATCCGTCTATCTGAGCGCGTAATTCGTCGCGATAGCCGGACGCGTCGACCCGGTCCCGAGTGATGCCCCATCGCTCTGCCCGGCCCGCGACCACGGCGTACAGATAGTGCAGGCCCGGACATACCCAGACGTCGTCGCGGCGCGCCTCCAGCGCGGTCAGCGCCTCGTCGTCGAGGAAACAGGCGTGATGGATGATGCGGACGCCGGTGCGCGCGGCCATCGCCACACTGGCCGCACCGCGGGCGTGCACCGTGACGAAGGCGCCGTAGCGGTCCGCGACTTCCACTGCGGCCGAGAGCATCTCGTCGTTCATATAGACGTCCTCGGACGGATGCTCGGGCACCACGCCGTCGCCGGAGATGAACAGTTTGAGCGACCGCACGCCACTGTCGCACTGCCGGGCGACGACCTCGCGGATATCGCGGACCCCGTCCACGACCTCCATCAGGCCGCCCTCTTCGCCGCCGAGGCCCCCGCGCTCGGCGATCATCGCCCCGCAGGGAATCAGGCGCGGCCCCGCGATCAGACCCCGCTCCACCGCATCGTGGATGAGCAGATCGTCCTGCGGCTGGGTGGCTCCGGCACCGATCAGCAGCGTGTAACCGCTGTGCAGATAGGTTTTCGCCACGGCGGCGACGTCGAGGATGTGCCGCGCCGGCGGTGCCGCCGCGACGGCCGCGTGGTCGAAGACGAAATCCAGCGGCCAGCTGATATGTGTGTGCGCGTCACCCAGACCTGGCAACACCGTGGCGTCGCGCAGATCCACCACCCGCACGGCTCCCGGATCGACCGCGATGTCCGCACCGATCGAGACCTCGGCGATCCGATCCCCCTCGATCAGCACCGATCCCGGGCGCGGGCGTTCGGCGAGATCACCACCGCAGGTCAGGATCCGCCCATTGGTCAGCAGCATTCGCTCCGTCATCAGCGACCTCCAGTACTGAGCGAGTACTTACTTTATCACCGTAGGACCGTCACGAGAGTCGAATTCTTACTTTCGAGAATCATCCATCCACCCGTCAGCGCGCGCAACGGAATCCCGCGATGGGTACTTGTCGATCCCCCACCGGCGGCGTCGCAGCTGTCACCATGGTCTGCGGGACCCCCGCCGTCCCCACCGAGTCGAATCAGAGGAGCGTGATCGCATGCCCGCCGAAACCCCGGCGACCGAATCCGTGGATGCCGTCGTCATCGGCATGGGGCCCGGCGGCGAGGCCGTGGCGACCGAATTGGCGCGCGCCGGACTCGCGGTGGTGGGCGTCGAAGGCCGGTTGCTGGGCGGCGAATGCCCCTACTACGCCTGTGTGCCGACCAAGATGATGGTGCGCGCCGCCGAGACCCTGGCCGAGGCGCGCCGGGTCGGCACCCTCGCGGGAAGTGCCCAGGTGCATACGGATTGGGCGCCGGTGGCGAAGCGGATCCGCGACGAGGCGACCGACAACTGGGACGACAGGGTCGCGGTCGAACGATTCGAATCCGCCGGCGGCACCTTCGTGCGGGGCTGGGGGCGCATCACCGGTCCAGGCCAGGTCCGCGTCGATACCGCCGACGGACCGCGCGACTTCCGCGCCCTGCGGGCAATCGTGCTGAATCCCGGCACCGCCCCGTCCGTACCGCCGATCGAGGGTCTGGCCGACACCCCGTACTGGACCAATCGCGAGGCGGTGACCACCACCGAGGCGCCGGAATCGCTGATCGTGCTCGGCGGCGGACCGGTCGGCGCGGAATTCGCCCAGATCTTCTCGCGGTTCGGCGCCGAGGTGACGATGGTCGTGCGCAGCCGGCTGCTCCCGCGCGCCGAGCCCGAGGCTGCCGACCTGCTCGCGAAAGTCTTTGCCGAAGAGAGTATTTCGGTCCGAACCGGCGTCGAGGCCACCCGCATCGACCACGACGGCAGCTATTTCACCGTGCGGCTGAGCAACGGTGATCCGATCCGCGCCCAGCGCCTGCTGGTCGCCGCCGGCCGCTACACCGATCTGTCCGCACTGGGCGTCGGCGCCATCGGCCTGGACGAACAGGCGCACGGCATCCGGGTCGACGACCGGCTGCGCGCCGCCGAGGGGGTCTGGGCGATCGGGGACGTCACCGGACACGGCGCCTTTACCCACATGTCCATGTACCAGGCGCGCATCGCCGCCGCGGACATCCTCGGCTCCCTTACCGAACCCGCGCAGTATCACGCGGTTCCCAATGTCACCTTCACCGAACCGGAGGTGGGCGCGGTCGGGATGACGGAGTCGCAGGCCCGCGACGCCGGACTGAGCGTCTGGACCGGACGGGCCGAGGTCCCGGATTCGACCCGCGGCTGGATTCACGGGCCCGGCAACGCCGGATTCGTGAAGCTGGTCGCCGACGCCGATCGCGGCATTCTGGTCGGCGCCACCTCGGTCGGCCCGGTCGGTGGCGAGGTGCTGAGCGCCCTGGCCGTCGCGGTGCACGCCCGGGTGCCGGTCACCACGCTGCGGGAAATGATCTACGCCTACCCCACCTTCCACCGCGCGATCGAGGCCGCCCTCGCCGACCTCGGCTAGTACGGCCCATCTCGCGGAACCGGACGCGACGACGCGGATTCGGCCGCATAATCGGCCCATGGCCGATGCCGACGACGTCCGGCGAATTGCGCTGGGACTACCCGAGTCCACCGAAGCGCCGCATTTCGACATGCCGTCGTTCCGCGTCCGCAAGGCGATCTTCGCGACCCTGCCCGACCCCACGCACGCCCACGTGATGGCGAGTGAAGCCGATATCCGGGAGGCCGTCGCGGAATATCCGGACTGGTGCACGGAGAAGTGGTGGGGCAAGCGCCTGTCGGCGGTCCGCGTCGACCTCGGCGCCGCCGACACCGGCCTACTGAGCGAATTGCTCACCGACGCCTGGCGACACAAGGCGCCGCGCACCCTGGTGCGCGCCTTCGACGCGGCTTCCGGATAGCCCGCATCGTCTGGTCCGCATCGTCGCCGAGCCGCTACCACTGGAGGAAAAATGCTGTCGCTGCAAGAGATTTCGGATCGGATCGAGATCGAGGATCTGATGGTCCGATACTCCCATGCCGTGGACACCCAGCAGTGGGATCTGCTCGACGACGTCTTCACCGCCGACGCGCAGATCGACTACTCGGCCATGGGCGGCGCCAGCGGGGGCCTGCCCGAGATCAAGAAGTTCCTCGCCACGGTGATGCCGAACTTTCCCGCCTTCCAGCATCTGATCAGCAATTCCTCCATCACCGTCGACGGCGATACCGCCACCGGCCGCACCATGTGCCACAACCCGATGCTCGTCGGCGAAGCGGAGGGCAAGCAGAACCTCATGCTGTGCGGCCTGTGGTACCTGGATACCTTCACCCGCGTGGACGGCGCCTGGCGGATCGCGCGGCGGGTCGAGGAGAAGAGCTACATGTTCCTGGCCGCCAGCCCCGGCTCCCAGTAAACGCCTCTATATAACCTGTTACTGTTCGCGCGTGCGGCTCGACATTTCCCCACCGTTGCAGCGCTGTTCGCCGAACCACCGCTGGGCGCGGGCTCCCCACAGGGCGGACGCGTGATCGCCGATTTCACCGAGCACTGGCTGCTCTACTGCTCGATTCCGGTGATCGCCGCCTTCATCGGCTGGACCACCAAACTCGTCGCCGTCGAAATGCTGTGCCGTCCGTTGGAATTCCGCGGCATCCCACCCTGGTTCGGATGGCAGGGCGTGATTCCGAAGGCGGCGCCGAGGATGGCGACGATCGCGGTGGACCTGATGTTCTCGCGGCTGATCGATCCGCAGGAGATCCTCGGCCGCATCGACGTCGCCGAGCTCACCACCACCCTGCGCGAACCGCTCGACGACGCCGTCGCGCACACCGTCGACGAGCTGATGATGCGCTACGAACCGCGGCTGTGGGTGACCATGCCGCAGTTCGCCCGCGAGGCGATGATCCGCCGGGTCCAGCGCGATGTCCCCGACCTCATCGACGAGATCGTCACCGACCTGCGGACCAATCTCGACCAGATCATGGATCTGCGGTCCATCGCCATCGACACCCTGGTCAACGACAAGGCGCTGCTGGTGGAGATGGTGCGCCGGGTGGGCCATCACGAACTGCGCTTCATCGTGCGCTCCGGCCTGTTGTTCGGCACCCTGCTGGGCTTCGTCCAGATGATCACCTGGGCCTTCACCCACTCCTCGTGGCTGATGCCGCTGTTCGGCGGATTCACCGGCCTGGTCACCGACTGGCTGGCGTTGCAGATGATCTTCCGACCTGTGCGGCCGTGGCGGATCTTCGGCCGCATCGGCTGGCAGGGGCTGTTCCACAAGCGCCGCGAACAGGTCTGCGTCGACTACGGCGACCTGATCGCCACCGAAATCCTCACCCCGGCCAAGATGCTCGAGGCGGTCCTCAACGGCGAGCGCTCGGACCGGCTGGCCTCGATTCTGGCGCGACGGATGGACGAATTCATCGATACGCAGTCCGCACCCGCGCGACCGCTGGTGATGCTGGTCGCCGGCGATTCCATCACCCGGGTCAAACGCGAGATCGTGCCCGAGATGCTGGCCTACATCCGCAGTGCCGCAGCCGGATTCGAAGATCACGCGATGCGCACGCTGGATCTGCGCAGTCTGGTGATCGAGAAGACCCGCCAGCTCACCGACGACGAATACGAAGGGTTGCTGCGCCCGGCGTTCAAACAGGACGAGTGGAAACTGGTCGCCATCGGGGGTGTGCTCGGCTTTCTGGTGGGTGAACTGCAGGTGCACCTGCTGCTCAGCTGAGGTCATCTACGCAGCGCGCTGACCTGCGGATTCGCGGTTGCGCGCCGCCATCGGCTATTGTTTTTCTCGCACCGCCGCGAGGCGGGATGCGGATGTAGCGCAGTTGGTAGCGCATCACCTTGCCAAGGTGAGGGTCGCGGGTTCGAATCCCGTCATCCGCTCCACGAAAGTACCGGACCGGTAGCGTCGAGCCATCCTGCTCGCAGCCGAAGTCCACTTCCTTCTCTCGTTCGTCACGGGGTTATCGAAAGTCCCGATCCCGACAAGCTCCCAGCAGCGGGCAGTCGACCACAGCCTGTCGGCGACATCGATTCGTAAAATCCTGTGCGCGTTCCGCATTCGACTCCGCCGGGGCACCACTCACTGCCCGGCCCTCGTCTCGGCGAGACCGCGATGTTGCTCGTAGCACCCACCTCAGGAAGGACGCATGTCCACCACTACCGAATCCGCGCTGGACGATCTGTATGCGGCCATCGAGAAATCCGCGCGGCTGGCGAACGTCGCCTGCACTCCGGACGCTGTGTGGCCGCTCCTGAACGCATACGGCCCGATGCTCACGCAATCGGTGATCTCTTTCCGGGTGGTCACCCAAGCCCGTCGCTCGGGCGACCTCGACTATCGCTTTCTCACGCTGCCGAAAGACATCGACCCGTACGACATCGCGCGTTCGAACGGGCTGATCCCGGAGACCGATCATCCGATCGGCTCACTGCTGGACCAGGTCCGCACGCGCTTCCCCGTGGACAGCTACGGCATCGACATCGGTGTGGCCGGCGGCTTCAAGAAGATCTGGCCGTTCTTTCCCGCGGACGGCGTGCAGAACGTGCCGGAACTCGCCGCACTCCCCTCCATGCCGGCCGGTCTCGCCGACCACGCCGATATGTTCGCCCGGCACGGCCTGGCGGACAAGGTCGGCCTCCTCGGCATCGACTACCACGACAAGACGATGAACGTGTACTTCCCCGGGCTCACCGCCGACCACTTCGCACCCGACGCCATCGCGTCTCTGCATCGGGATGCCGGATTCCCGGAACCCAGCGCGCAATTCCTCTCGCTCACCGCGAAGGCATTCGACATATACGCCACGTTCAGCTGGGAATCGTCGCGGATCGAGCGCCTGTGCTTCCCGGTCATCACACCCGACCCGGCCGCCCTCCCCGTCCCGATCGACCCGCACTTCCTGGAACTCGCCGACCAGGTCCCCTACGCCACGAACGACCGGCGATACACCTATGCCGCCACCTCGTCGCCCGAGGGCGAGTCCTACAAATTCAGCTGGTTCTACCAGTGGCAGCCCAGGATTTTGGACAAGATGAAGACATCCGATTCGTAACCGCTCGCGGCACACGAATGTGCGGGACCGGGCCCCGCAGCGGAAACCCGGCCCCGCGGTCGGCTACCGGGTGTGGGTCGGCAGCCGACGGTCCGATCCCCCTATGTGCGCCCGCCGCAGACGATGTCGACAGCGCGCGCGAGGATGTCTAGGCCGTGATCCAACTCGGAATCCGTAATGGTCAGCGGTGGAAGCAGTTTCACCACCTCGTCGTTGGCGCCCGAGGTTTCCACGAGCAATCCCTCCTCGAAGGCGACCCGGCTCACCTTGCCCGCCTCGGAGGCGTCGTCGAAGACCAGGCCGTGCACCAGACCGCGGCCCCGCGTGGACAATCCGCCCACCGCATCCGCCACCCGCGCCAAGGCGGCGCGCACCCGCTCACCGCGGGCCAGCGTGGAGAGCTCGAGCCGGTCGTCACGCCAGTACTCCTCCAGCGCCACTCGCGCCGTGACGAACGCGGGATTGTTGCCGCGGAAGGTGCCGTTGTGCTCACCGGGCGCCCACTGGTCGAGCTCGCGTTTCATCAGCACCAGCGCCATCGGCAGGCCGTAGCCGCCGATCGACTTCGAGAGCGTGACGATATCCGGGGTGATGCCCGCGGTCTCGAAGGAGAAGAACGGTCCGGTCCGCCCGCAGCCCATCTGCACATCGTCGACGATCAGCAGAATTCCGCGCGTCGCGACCAGCTCCGCGAGCCGGCGCAACCACTCCGCGCCGGCGATGTTCACCCCGCCCTCGCCCTGCACCGTCTCCACGATCACGGCCGCCGGTTTGTCCACCCCCGAGGACGTGTCGTCGAGCATCCGCTCGATCCACGCCAATTCGTCCGCACCACCCAGGTAGCCGTCGTAGGGCATCGGATGGACGTGCGGCAGCGGCACGCCGGCCCCCGCCCGCTTGGCGGCGTTACCGGTCACGGCCAGCGCACCCAGCGTCATGCCGTGAAAGGCGTTGGTGAAATTCACCACGTTGCTGCGCCCGGTGATCTTGCGGGCCAGCTTCAGCGCCGCCTCCACCGCGTTCGCCCCGGTCGGGCCGGGGAATTGCACCTTGTAGTCGAGCCCGCGCGGGACGAGGATCAGATCGCGCACCGCCTCGAGCAGATCACGCTTGGCGACCGTCGACATATCCAGGCCGTGAATGAGCCCGTCGCGGGACAGATAGTCCAGCAGGGCCGCCTTCAGGATCGGATTGTTGTGCCCGTAGTTGAGCGCGCCGGCTCCGGCGAAGAAGTCGAGGTATTCACGACCCTGCTCGTCACGGAGCCAGGCGCCGCGGGCGGTGTCGAAGACCGTCGGCCAGACCCGGCAGTATCCACGCACATCCGATTCCAGCGTTTCGAAAACGGTGGTCATAGGCGGTCCTCAGGGGCGGGAGCCACCGCGGCGACCCCAGTGTGAAACATGACTGTTTCTAACACTGCGATGGAGGTCGCGGCAAGGTTTTGCGCGAATCCACATCGACCCCGGCAACGGCCGGGACATCGCCCGGCGTGCCGCGACAGACGGGGCCGGCAACCGTCGAGCATCCGAGCACGCCCGGCCGTCGGGTGCGACGACCATACCGACCGCCCGGACTTCCCCACTCCGGTTCTTCGAAATTCGCTCGCCGGGTGAGCGACCACGTCGTATTCTGGACGACTTGTGCGCGCACTCTCGGGGGTTTATTCACGTCTGTTCGGCGCCGGCTTCAGGCGCCAATGGAATTACCGGTCGGCCGTCTTCGCGGGCCTGGCCGCCAATGTCGTATTCGGCCTGATCCGCGCCGCGGTGATGATCGCGGCGGCGCGCTCCACACCGGGCTTCGGCGGCTACACCGGTGCGTCGATCGGCGCCTACGTGTGGTTGTCGCAGGCCATGCTGGGCGCCCTGCGGGTGATGGGGCCGCCGCACGATATCGCGGAGCGGGTACGCACCGGCGATGTCGCGGTCGATCTGCAACGCCCCATCGATATCCAATTCTTCTATCTGGCAACCGATCTCGGCGGTTCGGCGTGCACACTGGCACTGCGCGGCCTGCCCTCCATCGCCACCGGTCTGATCACGGCGCAACTGGTGTTGCCCGGCACCTTCGCGCCGTATCTGCTCGGCGCCGTCAGTGTCGTTGCGGCCGTGACGCTTTCACTGCTGCTGTTGTTCTCGGTGAGCCTGCTGGGATTCTGGCTGATCGAGACGCGCGGGGTCAGAATGCTCTACCAGATCCTGTCCACGTTCCTCGCCGGTCTCTACGTACCCATCCACCTGTTTCCGGCGCCGTTGGCCGCTGCCGCACAATTGACCCCGTTTCCCTGGCTGCTCCAGGGGCCGGTCGACGTGATGTCCGGTCGCGCAACGGGTTCGGCGGCCTGGGCGGTGATCGGCATGCAGGTGCTGTGGATCGTGATCGCGATCGGCATCGGCCGGGCTCTGATCGCGGCGGGCCGCCGCAAACTGGAGGTGCAGGGTGGCTGAGCTCGCACCGTACGGCAGCCGGCTCACACCCTATGTGGCCGTGCTGCGCTCGCGGATGCGCTCACAGCGCGCCTATCCGCTGTCGTTCGCCACCGACCTGTTCTCCTCTCTGCTGATCGGCGTGGTCGAATTCGCCGAAATGTGGTTGATCTACCACAACGTCACGGCCCTGGGCGGGCTGAACTCGACTCAGATGCTGCTGCTGTTCGGCCTGTCCAACCTGAGCTTCGCGCTCGCGCAGATCGCCGTCGGCCACACCGACACCCTGGCGACCTACATTCGGCTGGGCACCCTCGACGCCTTCCATCTGCGACCCCAGCCCCTGCTGCTCCAGCTGATCACCAGCGATGTGTCGCTGCGGCGGCTGTCGCGGGCCACCGTCGCGGCGGTGGTCCTGACCGCCGGCCTGATCGGCAACGATATCGAGTGGAGCCCAGCGCATATCGCGCTCGCGGTGAGCAGCGTAGTGAGCGGGATCGCCATCTTCGCCGGACTGTTCGTCTGCGCCGCGGGCCTGCAATTCCACCTGGTGGACGGCTCGGAGCTCACCAACAGCTTCACCTACGGCGGATCCTTCGCCGCCCAGCAGCCGAGTTCGGTGTTCTCCGGACCGCTGCGGGCGCTGTTCGGATTCGCGATCCCGGTGTCGTTCGTCGCCTATCTGCCCACGATCGCCCTGCTCGGCCTGCCCGGACCGCGGTGGCTGCCCGCCGAGCTCGCCTGGTTCGGACCTTTTGCGGCACTGTGGGTTTGGATAATGGCTTCGACGCTGTGGCGCATCGGGGTACGCCACTATCAGGGAGGGGGCGGATGAACACCGTCGAAGTATCGGAACTGACCAGACAATTCGTGCTCCGGCGCAGTGCGCGGGGCCGCCGCAGACGCGTGCGCGAGGTGCTGACCGCCGTGGATTCGATGAGCTTTCGCATCGAATCCGGTTCGGCGGTCGGCTATATCGGCGCCAACGGAGCCGGCAAATCCACCACGATCAAGATGCTCACCGGCATCCTGGTGCCGACCTCGGGCACGGTACGCACCTGCGGACTGGATCCGGTGCGCCGGCGGCGCGAACTGGCCGGCCGAATCGGCGTGGTGTTCGGACAGCGGTCACAGCTGTGGTGGGATCTGCCGCTGCGCGAATCGTTCACCATCCTGGCCGCGATCCATCGCCTGGAACCGGCCGCGGCCCGCCGCCGCACGGACGAACTCGTCGAACAGCTCGAGATGGCGCACACCCTCGACACCCCGGTCCGTCAGCTCTCCCTCGGTCAGCGCATGCGCGCCGAAATCGCCGCGGCGCTGCTGCATCGCCCGGAGCTGCTGATTCTCGACGAGCCGACCATCGGACTGGACGTACTGTCCAAACAGCGGCTGCGGGAGTTCCTGCGCCGGGAACGGGCGGACAGCGGCACCACCCTGCTGCTCACCACCCACGATATGGGCGATATCGAGCGCCTCTGTGAACGGGTGCTGGTGGTCGACCACGGCCGTCTCGCCTACGACGGCACGCTGCCGGGACTGGCGCGCACCGTCGGCGCGCGGCGCGTCCTGGTCGTCGATCTGGCCCGGCCCAGCGCCGATCTCACCGACCTCGCGGGGGCGACACTGCTGGCGGCCGAGGCCGACGGCATGCGGCAGCGGCTGGCATTCGATCCCGAAATCACCACCGCCGCCCAGCTTCTCGCCGCCATCTCGAACCGGGTCGAGGTGCGCGACCTGTCCATCGAGGAACCCGATATCGAGGATGTGGTGCGCCGCATCTACTCCGCCGGAGACGGCACCGCCCCGGCGCCGTCGGACGCCGGGGCGGTTGCCCGGGGCGCGATCCCCGGGGACGAGGCGGAATCAGCCGCCGAACGACCCGGTGAACAGGGTGTTCAGAACGCCGCTGAGGGCGGCGCTGCCGGTGTCGAGAATGCCGTTCAGCGCGGCGCTACCGGTGTCGATGATGACCGGAATCATGCTTCTACCTCTCTCTAGGGGGGCATAGGCCGTCGATGCCCTTGCCGGGCGATCGACCAGACCCACCCTGCTGGCCGGAACTTAATCGCCGCTGGCCGGTAGCTGAGAGGGACGTAAGAGCCGCTGTGTGGAGTGTCTCCGTAACGAAAACGATTGCGGTGCCGATGGCAAATCGACTCTAGCGCTTGTCGTCTGGGCGATTGCTGTCCGACGAGTACAAGCTGACCTCACCGCCCTCGCCGAGAAATGCGTTGACCAGCATGATCCGCTCGGCCTGCATGGCGTCGGCGTCCGGTGCGGCGGTGGTGATCGAAATCTGCGGAATGGCAGCCCAGTTCACGACATAGCGCTCGGGCGGACCTTCCGCGCCGGAGACGTGCGCGAGGCGAAAGACCGAGACTGTCCGACGTTCCATCAGATCTCGCACCACCTCGGCGATTCGCTCGGGATCTTCGAGAGCGAACAGGAAGCCGAAGGTCAGCTCCGGCGAAGAGACATAGGCGGGCACAAATCTTCAGGCTAGCCACCCGTGACCGGTCGCGCAGGCGCCGCGCCGCCGATGGTGGATCTTCGCGATCATGTGATCCCGGCGTGATGCGTATAACGATTGTCCGGCACCTTGGGTGTTCCGCGCGTCAACCGTTGCATGCCAAGTCAGGACACGCTTTCCTGAATATGTCCCCGCATTCGGACACGTCTTTCGCATCGTCGCGGATATCCCGGTTCGTACACCCGTGAGCAGTGCGACCGAACAGCCGGAGTCCGATTCCGCGGGACTACGCCGGAGCCGAGGGGAGCCCCTCCCCGAAACCTCCTCGGCCCTGGCGTAACCAGATTCCGACCGCTGAGACGAGGGTGGGAGACGATGGCGACCGCATACGCCGGTGACAACGACGCGACCGGCGCACTTCCGTCGGTATCCGCACTACTGCGCGCATTCCGGTCCACGACGCCACCGCCCGGCGACCATCCGGTGCTGGAGGCGGCCCGGCAGCTGGTCCACTGCCACGAACTACGCCGGCACGCCTACCGGGAGGCGCAGGCGCCGAAGGCGTCGAGCGCACGCGTGGCCGGCGCCAGCCGCCTGGTCGACCACATCGATCGCGAACGCACCCGGCTGGTCGAATGCATCGACGTCTGGGTGGCCGACAACATCGCGCACCGCGAGGGCGCCTCGCTGCATACCGAAACCCTCGGTGCGGTCATCGACCGGATGGCCGGAAAATGGGTCGCCGCCCATCATGCGCTCGGACTGCCCGCCTCGAACCATCCGACGGACGAACTTCCCGCCTCCACACCGGACGGCGAGGCACACCTGCACTGGGTGCGCCTCGCCGAACTGGCCGACGGCTACAAGGATCTGATCACCGATATCGCCGAACACCGGCGTCGGCTGCCGGTGTTCTGACTCCGCTCAGCGCTTCGGATCGACGATTTCCACATCGGCATCGATGATGGGCTGGGCCGCATTCACATTCGGCGCCGAGTCGGGCTCGTCGATCAACACATCCGGTTCGTCGCGACCGGTGTTCACCCCGGCCGCCGCCTCCCGATCACGGTGCGCCGCGGCCGCGGCCTCCCGCATTTCGATGGCGTCGGTGATCCAATCACCGATTTCGCGCGTCACTTCCGAGACCGTGCCGGTAATGATCGTTGCGATATTGCCGACGTGTCGTGCCCCGGAGGATGTCAGCTCCTGGATCAGATCCTTGTTGCTCTCGAATTTTCCGATCATCTACCCGCCCACCTCGCTCGGCTCGACCTGCCGCTCTCGCATCACGATAACACCAGGCTGCGAGCCTTTCCCGACGATGGCCGGGGGAAGGGCGAGCGTGCAGATCTTGAGCCAGACCGAGCCGACCTGTTTGCTGAGCCGGCCGGTGTTGTAGGGCAGGCCGTACTTCTCGCACAGTGCGCGCACCTCGGGTGCGATCTCCGGATAGCGGTTGGCCGGCAGGTCCGGGAACAGGTGGTGTTCGATCTGGTGGGACAGGTTGCCCGACAGGATGTGGAACAGTTTGCTGCCGCTGATGTTGGCCGAGCCGAGCATCTGCCGCACGTACCACTCGCCGCGCGTCTCGTTCTCGGTCTCCTCTTCGGTGAACGTCTGTACGCCCGACGGGAAGTGTCCGCAGAAGATGATCGAGTACGCCCAGACGTTGCGCACCAGGTTGGCGGTCACGTTGCCGGCCAAAGTGGAGACGAACAGCGGGCCGCTCAGCAGCGGGAAGACGATGTAGTCCTTGAGCACCTGCCGGCCCGCCTTGCGGATCTGCCCCTTGGCCAGGCGCTTGATATCCGACCACTTCCGCTTGCCCTTGACGATGTTGTCGGCCTCGAGGTCGTGCAGCATCACGCCCCACTCGAACAACAGCATCAGCGCCAGCGCGTACACCGGGTTGCCCAGGTAGTACGGGTTCCACTGCTGGCCCTCATCGATGCGCAGCACGCCGTAGCCGATGTCGCGGTCACGACCGTGGATGTTGGTGTAGGTGTGGTGCATGTAGTTGTGCGAATGCTTCCACTGATCGGCCGGGCACACCGTATCCCATTCGAACACACGGGAATTGAGGCCGGGTTCGCGCATCCAGTCCCACTGGCCGTGCATGACGTTGTGGCCGATCTCCATATTGTCCAGAATCTTGGACAGGCTCAGCGCCGCCACCCCGGCCAGCCAGAACGGCGGCAGGAAGCCCAGGTACATCAGGCCGCGCCCGGCGATCTCGAACCCGCGCTGCGCCTTGATGATCGAGTAGATGTATTCGCGATCGCGCTCCCCCAGATCAGCGGTGATGCGGTCGCGCAGCGCGTCCAGCTCGCGGCCGATCTCGGCGACCTGTTCCGGCGACAGGACCAGCGGTCCGTTCTCGGTTTCGGTGAGTATGGTCATGACGGTTCTCCCCTTTCAGATTTCGATGTCGACGTCGCCGACCGCGGCGCTGATGCACAGCTGGATCGGCTGGTCGGGATCGCTGTCCACTTCGCCACTGCGCAGATTGCGGGTGCAGCCGGACCGCTTGACCGCCGTGCAGGAGAAGCAGATACCCATCCGGCACCCGAACTCCGGCGTCAATCCGGCCGATTCGGCCTGTTCGAGCAGGCTCGCACCGGTGTTCTCCGACTGCTTGCCGCTCACCGAGAAGGTGGTGACGCCCTCGACGTCGGTGGTGTCGGCCGGCGCGGCGGTGAGGACGAATTCCTCACTGTGCAGCCGGTCGTCGAGGCCCTCGGCCTGATAGATGCGGCGCACGGACTCCATCAGCGGCGGCGGGCCGCAGACGTAGGTCTGAGCGGTCGCGAAGAACGGCGCGATGCGCGACAGTTCGTCGTAGTCGAGGAACTTCGCGCCGGGCACGGTCGCGCAGCTCCACGGTGCGCCGTCCAGCCGCTCGGACCGGGCCAGTTCCGGATAACCCAGCACGATGTCGACGTTGTCGTGGCGGCGGGCGATATCGGCGAGCAGGTCCCGGTGCGGCACCTCCTGGGGGGAGCGGGCGTAGTGCAGGAACACCACGTCACCGCGGTACCCCTCGGTCACCAGGGTGGACAGCATCGACAGCACCGGCGTGATGCCGCTGCCTCCGCTGATCAGCACCACCTTGTCCGGTCGCCGCTCCGGCAGCCGGAACACACCGGACGCGGGCGCCAGGTCCACGACCATGCCCCGCTTCGCGTGCCGGTGCAGATACTGCGACACCAGCCCCTCCGGATGCGCCTTCACGGTCAGCGTGAGGGTGCGGCGCGGGCCGGCCTCGGCATCGATCGGCGAATAGCAGCGGGTGTGTTTCACTCCGTCGATCAGCACGCCCACCTGCACGAACTGACCGGCCTCGTGCCCGGCCCACTGCCGCGTCGGACGGAGTGTGAGGGTCACCGAACCGGGCACCGACCGATCCACGCCGATGATCTCGGCCCGCATATCGCGCAGCGTCAGTGTCGGTCGCACCAACTCCAGATACCGGTCGAGCGGGTGCGGCGAGGTCAGTGTCTGGACCAGATCGAGCAGTCCCACCATGCGGTTCTCCCCAGCCTTCGTCTGTTGATCATGTGCACCTTTTTCGGTGCACATCTGTACACTGAACTAGTGTGCCTGGCGGTACCGCAATAGTTCAACCTGCATCTGATGTGACCGATGCAACATCTCCATGAATGGACCAATCGTGAACGGATGTATGCTCAGCGAGATGAGCGAGCAGGCCGAAACCCGAGTCGAGCGCAAGGAGCGCACGCGGCGAGCACTGCTGGACGGCACGCTGGCCCTGGCTGCCGAGCGCGGATTCGCGGCGCTGAGCCTGCGTGAGATCGCCCGCTCGGCCGGGATCGTGCCCACCGCCTTCTATCGCCACTTCGATTCCCTCGACGAGTTGGGAACCGCCCTGGTCGACGAGGGCGTGCGACAGCTGCGCCTGGCGCTGCGGCACTTGCGCCGCACCCCGGACGCGCGCCTGGCCGAAACGGTGCGATTCGTCTTCGCTCAGATCGCCGGCCGCGAGGACCTCTACGGCTTCCTCATCCGCGAACGCCACGGAGGCGCACCAGCGCTACGCTCCGCGATAGCCTCCGAAATGCAGTTGATCACAAGGGAATTGGTGGTCGACATGTCGCGGATTCCGGCGCTGGACGCATGGCCGACCGATGATCTGGAACTGGCTGCCGACCTGATCGTCTCCACCGTCGCCGACCACATCGCCGACTTCGTCGCCGTCCCCTTGCGCGACCGCCCGCAACTCGTCGATCGCACCGTCGGCCAAGTGCGGATGATTGCCCTGGGCATGGCCGCCTGGAAACCGCATACCGCCTGAGCGCCCCTCGGACAGAAGGACGCCCCGCGGACCTCGCGGTCGTGCGAGGCGCCCTTCCCGTATCCGAGATAGTGCAGAGCACCGCGGGTGATAATACAGAAAACTGCACGTCCTCACAGGATTCTCGCAGTTCCGGCTCCCCTGGCCGGGAATATGCACCACGTTGCATAGTACAGCGGGTATCGGTTAACCTCACCGCATGGCCCTCGAACACGCACTGCTGGTATCGCTGAGCGAGCGGGCCGGTTCGGGGTACGAACTGGCGCGCCGATTCGACAAATCGATCGGATTCTTCTGGAGCGCAACGCATCAGCAGATCTACCGGGTACTCAAGCGCATGGAGGAACGCGGCTGGGTCACCGGCGAGGCGATCGCTCAGGACGGGCGGCCCGACAAGAAGGTCTACACCGTCAGCGCCGCCGGAGATGCCGAACTGGCGCGCTGGATTGCGGAGCCGACCGACGATATCGGCCCGCTGCGCAGCGAATTGGGCGTGAAGATCCGCGCCGCCGCCCACGGCGATCCGGACGCGTTGCGCGCCGAGGTCGAACGTCATCGCGATCACCACGCCCAGCGGCTGGAGCTGTACCGCCTCATCGAGAAGAAGGATTTCCCCGCCCCGGACCGGCTCACCGGCACCGCCCTGTACCAGTACCTGGTGCTGCGCGGCGGTATCCGGGTCGAGGTCGGCTTCGTCGAATGGTGCGACGAGGTACTGGCCGGTCTGCGGGGTGTGTCGCGCTCGTCGTCGCCTGATCCGGAAGCCTCAGCCCCGCAACCGGATTCCGTTTCCGAAAGGTAATCCCATGACCGCGAATTCCGATTCGCCGCATTCGTATCCGCATCTGTTCGAGCCGCTCGACCTGGGCCACACCACCCTGCGCAACCGGGTGGTCATGGGTTCGATGCACACCGGCCTGGAAGATCGCGCCTGGGATACCCACCGGCTGGCCGCCTATTTCGCCGAGCGCGCCCGCGGCGGCGTGGGCCTGATCATCACCGGCGGCTACGCCCCCAACCGCGAGGGCTGGCTGCTGCCATTGGGCGCCAAACTCACCAACAAGACCGAGGCCTACCGGCATCGCGCGATCACCAGGGCCGTGCACGCCGAGGGCGGCAAGATCGCCCTGCAGATTCTGCACGCCGGGCGCTATGCCTATGTGCCGTTCAGTGTTTCGGCTTCCTCGATCAAGGCGCCGATCAACCCGTTCCGCCCTCGCAAACTCTCCGACAAGGGTGTCGAGCGCACCATCGAGGACTACGTGCGGTGTGCGCGGCTGGCGAAGTTCGCCGGATACGACGGTGTCGAGATCATGGGTGGCGAGGGATATCTGATCAACCAGTTCCTCGCGCCGCGCACCAACAAGCGCACCGATCGCTGGGGCGGGTCGGCGGAGAACCGGCGGCGGTTTCCGTTGGAGATCGTGCGCCGGATCCGGGCCGCCGTCGGCGCGGACTTCGTCATCGTGTTCCGGTTGTCGATGGCGGAATTCGTCGAACACGGCCAGACCGAACCCGAGATCCTGGCGCTGGCAACCGAATTGGAGACCGCGGGCGTCAGCATCATCAACACCGACATCGGCTGGCACGAGGCACGGGTGCCCACGATCGTCACCTCGGTGCCGCGCGCGGCCTTCGTCGAATTCACCGCGAAAATCACCGCGCGCGTGAACATTCCGGTCTGCGCCTCGAACCGGATCAACATGCCCGAGACCGCGGAGGAGATCCTCACCCGTGGCGACGCCGATCTGGTGTCGTTGGCCCGGCCGCTGCTGGCCGACCCGGAGTGGGCCGCCAAGGCCCGCGCCGCCCGCGACGACGAGATCAACACCTGTATCGCCTGCAACCAGGCCTGCCTGGACCACGCCTTCGTCCACAAGACCGTGTCCTGCCTGCTGAATCCGCGGGCCGGCCACGAAACCGAACTGCGCCTGCTGCCCACCCGGCGGATGCAGCGCATCGCGGTCGTGGGCGCGGGACCGGCGGGATTGTCGGCGGCGGTGAACCTCGCCGAACGCGGCCACAAGGTGGATCTGTTCGAAGCCGACGACAAGATCGGCGGACAGTTCGATATCGCGCGGCGGATTCCGGGCAAGGAGGAATTCAACGAGACGATCCGGTACTTCACCCGCAAGCTGGAACTCGCCGGGGTGCGGGTATTCCTGAACCGCCGGGTGAGCGCCGGTGAGTTGATCGAAGGCCGCTACGACCACGTGGTGCTCGCCACCGGCGTGCGCCCGCGTATCCCGAATATTCCGGGTATCGACCATCCGAAGGTGCTCACCTACGCCGAACTCGTGCGCGAGGAGAAGCCGGTCGGTAAGAAGGTCGCGGTGATCGGGGCGGGCGGAATCGGTTACGACGTCAGCGAATTCCTCACCGTCGAGGGGCATCCGGCGCTGAAGCTCGACGAATGGAAGCAGGAGTGGGGTGTCACCGCCGACGATCCGGAGGCTCCGGGACAGCTGACCGTCGCGCGTCCCTCGCCCGCGCCCCGCGATGTCGTACTGCTGCAACGGAAGTCGACTCCGTTCGGCAAGAGCCTGGGCAAGACCACCGGCTGGGTGCATCGTGCGGCGGTGAAGGCGAAGGGTGTCGAGCAGATCGGCGGCGTCAACTACGAACGCATCGACGACCGCGGGTTGCACATCAGTTTCGGTGACAAGCGGAATCGGCCCACCGTCATCGAATGTGACAACGTGATCCTGTGTGCCGGACAGGAATCGGTGCGCGATCTGGTCGATCCGCTGCGGCAGGCGGGGGTGCGCATCCATCTGATCGGCGGCGCCGATGTGGCAGCCGAACTCGATGCCAAGCGGGCCATCGATCAGGGCACCCGCCTGGCGGCGGCGCTGTAATGGCGATTCTCACCCGGCTGGGACTGCCCGGCGACGAGAAGTCGTGGGCCGCATTGGGTTTCGCGGTCGAGGGCGGGATGATGCGGATCGGGCGGATCTCCTGCACGCTCGGCGTCGGCACCGGCTGGGGATTCGAGGGGATCGAGTCCGACGCGGCGACACTGGGTGTGCCGGAGCTGCTGCACGACGTCGAGACCGAGACGGCCCATCCCAACGGGGTGACCTTCGTCGACCACGTCGTCTACTGGGTGCCGGATCTGGACGAATCCGTGACCGCGCTGAACGCCGTGCTGGGGATCGGCCCGCGACGGCGCTTCCACCCGCGTGGTCCGGACGGCCCCGAAATGGCGTTCTATCGCGTCGGCGAGGCGTTCCTGGAGGTCGTCGCCGCCCCGACGAAGCGGCCCGCGCTGGTCGGCGTCGCCTTCGGCACTCCGGATCTCGATGCCACGGTGGCGGCGGTGCGTGCGGCCGGTGGCCCGGTCGGGGATCCGAAGCCGGCGGTGCAGGGTGGACGGATCGCCGGGGTCTGGCACGGGCATATCGACTGGGGGATCGCCTTCCTCGAGCCCAAGCCCCGCGGCGAGGGGAAGTCCGGCGCCGCGGATGAGGGCACCCGGTAGGCTCGGCGACCGTGAGCTTGCCTGCACCCACCGCCGACAATCGTGCCGTCGTCACCGGAGCGTCCTCCGGGATCGGAACCGCTCTGGCCGAGGAGCTCGCCAAACGCGGCTATTCGGTCATCCTGGTCGCCCGGCGCGGCGACCTGCTCGCCGAGCTGGCACAGCGGCTGACCGACACCTACGGGGTGACCGCCGAGGTTCGCGCGGTGGACCTGTCCGATCGCGAACAGCGCGCACCGCTGGTGGCCGAGCTGGCCGGCCGGGAGATCGCCATCCTGTGCAACAACGCCGGTGTCGCCACCTTCGGCGCCGTCGCCGACCTGGACGCCGACGTCGAGCGCTCGGTGATGGAACTGAACGCGGTCGCGGTCCACGATCTGACCCTGGCGGTGCTGCCCGGCATGCTCGCCCGCGGCGGCGGCATCCTCCTCACCGGTTCGGCGGCCGGGAACATGGCCATCCCCAACAACGCCACCTATGCCGCGACCAAGGCCTTCACCAACACCTTCTCCGAATCGCTGCGCGGCGAGCTGACCGGCAGTGGCGTGCATGTCACGCTGCTGGCGCCGGGCCCGGTGCGCACCGACAATCCCGACCAGGAAGAGGTCGGCAGCAAGATCCCGGACTTCATCTGGGTATCGGCCGCCTACACCGCGAAAATCTCCATCGACGCCCTGGCGCGCAACAAGATGCGCGTCGTTCCCGGCCTGATCAGCAAGGGTATGAGCGTCGCCGGCCAGTACGCGCCGCGGGCGCTCACCGCGCCCATCGTCGGCTCGTTCTACAAGAAGCTGGCCGGCTGATCCGCAGGGTGTCAGGGCGGCGTCAAGATCGCGGCGCCGCTGGTCAAGACGGCGTATCGAGACGGTTCCGGCACCATTGCGCGGCGTAGTCCTGAGAGTGACCCCCGCAGTCGAGGAGGAAAGCGGGGAACCACAGGAGACACGCCGTGACGTTGCTCGAGATGTTCCCGTCCTTACGTTCGGGGATGGCATCCCCGCGATTGGACACCACCGTGTGGCCGTACCGGACGCACTACGACGAACTGGGCCGCATCACCGTCGACGGGGTCGCCCTCGACGATGTCGCCGACCGCTACGGCACACCGACCTATGTGATCGGTGACAGCGAGATCCGCACCCGCTGCCGGTCGTACCGCAAACACTTCCCCGATGCCGAAATCGTCTACGCCGCAAAGGCTCTGCTGACTCGGACGATCGCGGCGCTGGTGGCCGAGGAAGGTCTCGGCATCGATGTGTGCTCGGCCGGCGAGCTGGCGATCGCCCTGTCGGCCGGGGTGGACCCGCGTCGGATCATCCTGCACGGCAGCGGGAAACCGTTCGCCGAACTGGAATACGCGGTCGGCGCCGGCGTGGGGCGGATCGTGATCGACTCGCTCACCGAGGTGAGTCTGCTGGGCACGGTGGTCACACGGCCGCAGCAGGTTCTGCTGCGCCTGACACCCGATATCGACGTGCACGGACATCCGGCCGTCCGCACGGGGGTCAGCGATCAGAAATTCGGCTTCGGCCTACACGACGAGACCACCGAGGAGGCGATCCGGACGATCGTCGACCATCCCCTGCTCGATCTGCGCGGTTTCCACTGCCACCTCGGCTCGCAGATCCACACCCCCGACCATTACGGGGAAGCGGTGCGACGGCTCGTCGCGCGGATGGCCGAGGTCCGGCACGACTACGGCGTCGTGCTGACCCAGCTCGATCTGGGCGGCGGGCATGCGGTGGCCTATCGCACGGGCGACGCGGAACTGAATCTCTCGGAGCTGGCCGACATCATCGACGACGCCCTGGACGCGGCGTGCGCGCGAAACCGCTTCCCCCGCCCGGTGATCGCGATGGAACCGGGCCGCGGCATCGTCGCTCGCGCCGGCGTGACGATCTATCGCGTCACCGCGATCAAGCATGTGCCCGGCGGACGAACGTTCGTGATCGTGGACGGCGGAATGAACGACAATCCGCGGGTCGCCCTCTACGGGGCGCGCTACGACGCGGTGGTGGCGAACCGGCATCCCACCGGACCGACCATCACCGCCACCGTGGCCGGACGCTACTGCGAAGCCGGTGACGTCCTCGCCGCCGATATCCGGTTACCCGCGGATCTGCACGTCGGTGAGTTGCTGGCGATTCCGTGCACCGGCGCCTACCACCACAGCCTGGCCTCGGCCTACAACGGCGTGGGGCGGCCGCCGATCGTCGCGCTCCGTCACGGCCGGATGCGAGAGCTGGTGCGCCGCGAGACCGTGGCGGATCTGCTGCTGCGCGATCTCGGTTGAGTGGCACCTCCGCGCGCGGGCCGGTGACGCCTGCCCGGCGTCAGGGAGCGCTCAGCGCTTGCGGGTGCCGAAAAGGCTGCGGCTGATCTCGCGGCCCGCGGCCGAGGCCGCCGAACGCAGGAAACTCTTCACCGCCGGATTGCTCATGATCCGTTCCGCCGCCGAGACGTCCGGCTCCGGTGCACGCCCGCCGGAGCCCTGCGGCATCGCCTGCGGTTCCGGTTCGGCCGCAACCACTTTCGCGGCCAGCATTTCGTAGGCCGATTCCCGGTCCACGGTCCGGCCGTACTTCTCGAACAGCGGGCTCGACTGTGCGCGCGAGCGGATCCCGTCCTCGCCGATGGTGTTCATCAGCGACCGCGGCGGGCGCAGCCGGGTCCAGGCCACGGGCGTCGGCGCGCCCTGTTCGGACAGCACCGTCACGATCGCCTCACCGATCCCCAGCGTGGTGAGGGCGTTCTCGAGGTCGTAGGCCGCGGTCTTCGGATAGGTGCGCACCGTCTTCGACAACGCCTTCTGGTCGTCGGGGGTGAACGCGCGCAGCGCGTGCTGGATCCGCGCACCCAGTTGCGACAGCACCGCATTGGGCACATCGGTGGGCAATTGCGTGCAGAAGAACACGCCGACCCCCTTGGAGCGGATCAGTTTCACCGTCTGCTCGACCTGTTCCAGGAACGCCTTGGACGCGTCGGCGAACAGCAGATGCGCTTCGTCGAAGATGAAGACCAGCTCGGGTTTGTCGACATCGCCGACCTCGGGCAGGGTCTGGAACAGATCGGCCAGCACCCACATCAGGAAGGTGGAGAACAGCACCGGCCGCGCCGCCTGCGATCCGAGTTCGAACAGCGTGATCACGCCCTGGCCGCCGGCGGTCCGCAACAGATCGGCGGGGTCGAGTTCGGGCTCACCGAAGAAGGTGTCGCCGCCGTCGGCCTCCAAATTCACCAGCGCACGCAGGATCACCCCGGCCGTCGCGCCCGACACCCCGCCGATCCCCTTCAGATCCTCCTTCCCCTCCGGACTGGTCAGGTGCTGGATCACCGAACGCAGATCCTTCAGATCCAGCAGCGCCAGCCCCCGGGTGTCGGCCCAGTGGAAGATCAGGCCGAGGGTGGATTCCTGAGTGTCGTTGAGCCCCAGCACTTTACTGAGTAGCACCGGGCCGAACGAGGTGATGGTCGCGCGGATCGGGACGCCGATTCCCTCGGTGCCGAGGGAGACGAATTCGATCGGGAATCCGTGCGGCGCCCAGTCGGTATCGCCGGTCTGGGCGGCACGGGCGGCGAGCTTGTCGTTCGATTCGCCCTGCTGCGCCAGCCCCGACAGATCGCCCTTCACATCGGCGAGCACCACCGGCACACCCGCCGCGGACAGCTGTTCGGCGATGCCCTGCAGGGTCTTGGTCTTCCCGGTTCCGGTGGCGCCGGCGACGAGACCGTGACGGTTCAGCGTTCGCATCGGAATCCGGACCCGCGCGGCCGGATCGACCTCCCCGCCGACGACTACCGCACCCAGTTCCAGCGCGGCACCCTCGAAGTCGTAACCCGCCGCGATCTGCTGGGCGGCCGAATCCGTCTCGGCGGCAGCCATTTTCGGCTCCGGCACCTGCTCCGCGGCGGCTGCGGCCTCGGCCGCCTCCGCCGCGGCCGCCGCCTCGGCCGCGACCCGGGCCGCTTCCTGGGCCGCCTTGCGCGCCGCCGCCGCCTTCGCCGCCTTGTCCTCGGAACTGGTCATCGCCGATCCTCCGTCGCCCTGCCCACCGCTGCCGACACCACTGGAATCACGCATATACCTGGGCAAACTGTAGCGGGATGTTTGCCGGAAGGCGGCCGCAACGGGCCGGACGGCACGCATCCGGTGCGGTCGGTCCGATTCGCACCGTCCGCGCACTAAGGTTGCCGGAGTGTCCGACAAACTGATGGTGTGGATGGATTGCGAGATGACCGGCCTGCGCCTGGACAGCGACAAGCTGATCGAGGTGGCCGCGCTCGTAACCGATAGCGATCTCAATATCCTCGGCGACGGCGTCGATATCGTCATCCACGCCGACGACGACGCGTTGGCGGCGATGCCGCCGGTGGTGCAGGAGATGCACGCCAAATCCGGCCTGACCGACGAGGTGCGACGCTCCACGGTCACCATGGAGGAGGCGCAACAGCGGGTTCTCGACTACGTGCGCGAGTGGGTTCCCACCCCCGGCACCGTGCCGCTCGCCGGCAATTCCATCGCCACCGACCGCGGCTTCATCGCCCGGGACATGCCCGAACTCGACGCCCACCTGCACTACCGGATGATCGACGTGAGCTCGATCAAGGAGCTGTGCCGGCGCTGGTATCCGCGCATCTACTTCGGTCAGCCGGAGAAGGGCCTGGCCCACCGCGCCCTCGCCGATATCGAGGAGTCCATCCGGGAGCTCCGGTATTACCGCCGGACCGCGTTCGTTGCCGCTCCCGGCCCCTCGACCGCCGAGATCGCCGAGATCGCCGCGCAGGTCAGCGCCGGTTTCACCGGTTCCGAGCCCCCCACCGAACCCGCCGATTAGGTTTCCCGACGGTCTTCGCGCTACCATCTACCGCGCCGGTTGTTACCGGCGATGGTGACCGTAGTTCAGTTGGTAGAGCACCAGGTTGTGATCCTGGCTGTCGCGGGTTCGAGTCCCGTCGGTCACCCTGCAAGGGGCAGGTCCGGAAGAGATTC
Organism: Nocardia sp. 852002-20019_SCH5090214; assembly: GCF_001665865.1. Classification (NCBI taxonomy): domain Bacteria; kingdom Bacillati; phylum Actinomycetota; class Actinomycetes; order Mycobacteriales; family Nocardiaceae; genus Nocardia; species Nocardia sp. 852002-20019_SCH5090214. The sequence continues at coordinate 34,606 of NZ_LZMK01000154.1, forward strand.
CGGACCTGCCCCTTCGTCATGAGTCGAGTCGTCGACTTTCCGTCCGGTCCGCCCGACCCGATCGCGATGCGCGGACGTGGTGCGCGTCACGGTTACCGTTCAGTCCATCCGGTTGCCGGCCGACCCTGGTCGAGCGCGCACCGGTCGGACGGCTCATTCGATCAGTGTGGTGGGCCGGCAGGTGCGATCGTCTTCCGGGAAGTCCCCGTCCCGGAAGTAGCCGTTGGTCGTGTCGAGAATGCAGGTGCTCAAACCCGGACGCAGCACCATGTGGATCCTGGTGTCGGCCAACGTGATCAAGCGAGATCCCGCCATCTGCCGATGCAGTGCCAGTGAGTGCGCATGGGGCGTCCGGTTGTCGCCCGTGGCGGACAGGATCAGGGCGGGCACATCGTTGTCGACCACGGTGGGCGGTTCCACCGGCGGTGGCCAGAAGGCACAGGGCTGGATGTTGTCAGCCAGTGCGGCGAAGATCGGCTGGGTCGGGCGAGCCGCCTCGATCGCATTCCAGTACCACGCGGGATCGGCGGGCATCGGTGCGTCCGCACACCAGATCTGCACCATCACCGAATCTTCGTCGTGCTCGTAGTACTCGATCTGCTGGTGCAACTGCGCGGGCACCGCGGGCGCGCGGCCCTCCGCCGCGTCGGCAACGGCTCGCACCGATGCCGCCAGCGCCTCGTTCAATCGCGCATCCCGCAACATCGTCCACAGCAGATTCGGCAGGACATGATCGTCGAAGCCGAAGCCCTCGACCACGATCGGCGACCGCGCCGCACGAGCGATGAGAGCCTCGACTCGCCGGCGTATCTCGGGAGCGGAAGCGCCGAGGTGGTACTGCCGATCGCGAGCCGCCACCCAGCCGGCCCAGTCGTCGAAGGCCGCTTCCACCGCCGGCCCCCAATCCTGTTGTAAGCCGAGCCAGTAGCGCTGCGGATCGATGGCACTGTCGAGCACCATGCGGTCGGATCGGCCGGGGAACAACTGCGAGTAGACCGCGCCCAGATACGTGCCATAAAAGACGCCGTAATAGCTGATGCGGTCCTCGCCCAGTGCCGCACGGATCACGTCCATGTCGCGCGCGGTGTTGCGCGTGCTGAGCTGCCGCATCCAGGCCAGGTCACCGCCCACCAGACAGTCGGCGGCGAGCCGTGCCTGCAGGGCCGTTTCGGTGACGAAGCCCGGTAATCCGATACCTGCCGAGCGGATCGGGGTGGCGACCGGCCAGCCGCATCGCTGGTGCCGCCCGGAGTGGGCGACGCCACGCGGATCGAATCCGATCAGGTCGTAGCGACTCAGCACATCCGGTTCGAGAACATCACCGACGAGTTCGAACGCATCGAGCCCCGGCGTACCGGGTCCGCCCGAATTGGTCAGCAGCACACCGCGACGGTGTGCTGTATCGCTCGCCGGGATCCGCGAGACCGCGATACTGATGATCGGCCCGTCCGGACTGCCGTAATCGAGTGGCACCGCGACATCCGCGCAGACCGCACCCTCTGCTACCAGGGCCGCATCGTCGCATACACCCCAGTCGAGACGTTGCCGATGAAAGCGCGCCAGCGGGTCTGCGGGTTCGGCGACCGCGATACCGGAAGCGGAGGCCATCGTCACCGCGAGTACGGCAACGATCACCGACGCGACAGCCCCGCCGACCTCTCGCAGCCGACCACGAGAACGACGACCCCCAGGGGTCGTGACCGCGTACCGCTCTCCACCACCCATGAGGACCTGACCCTTCAGCAAGCCGAGACCGAATCACACGGGAGCCACCGCCAACCACGCAGCGGAGCGGCGATCGCCCCGGAAGAGCCACGAACACAGGCGATTTCGGGGAGCCGCAGTGTTGTGCGCCTCGGCCCCGGATTTCGCGGGAGTGGATTGGCGGAAGCCAGTGTAGCGTCCGATCACCGCGTGGAGCCCGAACGACGAGCGGGCCTTCCGGATATCCGGAAGGCCCGCTCGTCTCGCCGTCGTCAGCGGTTGGTGTCGGCGTTGCCCGCCTTCCATTCCGCCCACGGGATATTCCAGTCGCCGAGTCCGTCGACGCCGGACAGGGTGTCACCGACGGTGTTCTTGACGATCGCGATATCGCCGCGTTTGGCGTTCTCGTACACCCAGCGGGCATCGGCCGGGCTCAGGTTGAGGCAGCCGTGGCTGGTGTTCGAATAGCCCTGCTGACCGACCGACCACGGCGCCGAATGCATGAAGATGCCGCTGTAGGACATGCGCGTCGCCCAGTCGACCGGGGTCCGATATCCGTTGGGGCCGGTGGCGGCGACACCGTAGGTGGACGAATCCATGATCATGTGGTCGAACTGGTCGCCGATGATGTAGATGCCGTTCTGGGTGGGCGTGGAATCCTTACCCATCGAGGTCGGCATGGTTCGTATCACCTGGCCGTTGCGTTCGACGGTGACCATCTTGGTGTTGTCGTCGGCGGTGAAGACCATCGGATCGCCGATGGTGAAGCTGGAATGGATATCGGAGTCACCGACCAGCCCGCCACCCAGATCGCGGCCGTAGGTGTTCACGTCAACCGCGACACTGGTTCCCGGGGCCCAGAAATGCTCGGGGCGCCAACGCACTTCGCGATTGTTCACCCAATAGAACGCGCCTTCCACCGCCGGTGTCGTGGTGATCTTGATCGCATCCTGCGCGGCGCGTCGATCCGGGATGTTCTCGTCGAACTGGATCGCGACCGGCTGACCGATTCCGACCACCGCGTTCTCACCGGGCAGCAACCACGGATGCGTCTTGTTGCGCGGTGCGAGAGTGGTGAAACTGATTGTCGTCGAGGTGGTGCCGCCGATTCCGACCGCATCGGCCTGCAGGCGATACGTGCGGTCGAAGCCGAGCTGTTCGGTCAGTTGCCACGAGGTCCCGTCGGGGGCGATCTGCCCCGCCACCGGATTGCCCTCGGGTGTGAGCAACGTGACAGCGGTCAATTTCCCGTTGTCCACCTTCACCGGAATCGGATCGCCCGGCGGCACCCCGACCGCCCCGTCGGCGACCGGCGTCAGCACCTTCGGTTTGACCAGGTCGATGGCCGAAGCCGCCTCGATCGCCGGTCCGTTGTTCGCGGCCCCGGAATCACTGCATCCGGTCACCGCGAGCGCGAGCATCGACATCACGCCCAACCACGCCGCCGGCGCTCTCATTCGCCGCGAGCCTCGACGTCCGCCCATGTGCAACCCCGTTTCATGCCTCGTACGCAACCGGGAAAACCGGCCACGCTGCTCAACCCACCACGCATGCGGGGATCGGTCGAGACCACGCCCACCTATTCTGCCAGGTGGAAGGGTCGCAACCGGTTGAACACGACGCGCCGGCCCCGCACACTCTCGTCCGATTCATCCCTTCCGGCCCGCCAACCGTTACCGCATTCACCCAAGATCACGATGCCTTCTCGAATAGCCTTTGAACAGGCGATTTCACTTTCCGCGCACCCAACTGTTATGGTTTCTCCCGCACCGGAACGGAGCCCACAGCCCGATCCGGAGGTCCAAGCGCCATTAGCTCAATTGGCAGAGCAGCTGACTCTTAATCAGCGGGTTCGGGGTTCGAGTCCCTGATGGCGCACTCCACGAAGACCCCTGACCAGGATTGCCGGTCAGGGGTCTTCTGCGTTCCGGTCCGGACGATCCGCGAATTCCAGTCGGTCACAACGGGATTCCACACGCTGTTGCACCCGCGCTGCGGCCCCGAGACGCCGGGCTCGATCAGCCGATCGGTGGTGCCAGATATTCCAGCGCGTAACCGGAGCCGGCGGGGGTTACGCGGGCGATGCCGGGTGAGTCGAGGTGGGCGCCGGCGACGAAATGACGTGGCCGGGTCAGTTGTTCGAGGAGGGCCGCCCGCGCAGCGCGGGCCTGGGACTGGTTGCCGTCGAGCTCCCAGGAGACCTTCGGCCGATCGAACTGGAGGGCCGGGACGTGGACCGTGTCACCCCAGACGAGAAGGTGGGCGGTGCCACTGCTGACGTCGTAGACGGTGTGACCGGGGGTGTGACCCGGTGTCGGGATCGCGGTGACCCAATCGTTGATCGCGATTTTCTCCGACACGGGGACGACCCGGTCCCGGATCGGCGCCAGCCGACCCGTGAACACCGACGTGTCGCCCGCGCCGATCCACACACGTTCGAGTTCGGCGAACGCCTCCGTGCCGTCCGGCGCGATCAGACCGCTCACGTGGTCTTCGTGGTTGTGGGTGATGGCCACATCGGTGACCTGCGCCCGGTCGATTCCCGCCTCGTCGAGCGCGTCGTAGATCAACCCCATGGTGGGGTCGTGCCACGCATCGGACGCGCCGGTGTCGATGAGAACCGACCGCGTGCCGTCGGTGACGAAGAAGGCGTTGACCGCCAGCCTCACATTGTCGCCGACCAGCGGCACGGCGGCCGGCAGCTCCTCGAGCGGGCACCCGTTCTCGTCGCGGAGCCGGCTCGTCGGCATGTCGATGTATCCGTCTCGCAGCGAAATCACTTGCAGATCACCGAATTCGAACGTGGCATGGAGCCTGCCACTCGAAACCACACGCATAAGACCTCCGTCGTGTCACGCGGATCGCGTAAATCTTCGATAGAAGACGTATTCTTCTATCGAAGAAACATACACTGTGCACGGCGAGATACCCATCGATCGAGGAGCACGGTGGTCGAGCAAGAGGCAAACGTGACCGGACCACACCGCGATGACGACCCTGCCGGCGTGTTCGGCGGCAATGTGCGGCGACGCCGCGAGGAGGCGGGGCTGACGCTGGAGCAGTTGTCGACACAGTCGTCGGTCAGCCGGGCGATGCTGTCCAAGGTCGAACGCGGTGAGAAGAGCCCGACGATCGGCGTCGCCTCCAGAATCGCCCACGCGCTCGACGCGTCGCTCTCGGACCTGGTCGGCGGGTCGGCCGCTGCCGCATCCGGCGGGGCCGTCGTCCTGCGCAAGAGCGATCGCCCGGTTTTCCGCGACCCGGAAACCGGCTTCGAACGACACATGGTGTCCGCGGCTCCGGGCGCGGGAACAGGCGAGATGATCGTCCACTACCTCCCCGCACAGGTCTCCACCGGGCTGCTGCCCGCGTATCCGCCGGGTACCGAGAAGCAACTCGTGGTGCTCGACGGCGCCCTCACCGTGTTGATCGGCGGGATCAGCGAAACCCTGAACACGGGCGACTCCCTGTTCTTCCAGGCAGACGCGGACCACGGCTTCGCCAACCGGACGAACGCTCCCTGCGAATACATCATGGTCATCTCGCGCAGAACCTGATCGGCCGCCGATCCTCCCACCACCGAGAAGGCAGCGTCCGGCCTGTCGCGCAGGGTGGAGGACAATCGTCTCTCCCGGTTCGGCCGACGAGAGGACACCGATATGGACCGGTGGCGGCGGGAGGCCCTGCGGTCGGCCAACAGCGGACTGCGTAACCAGGTCGAGCGGTTGCTCGATTCCTACGAGCAACAGCACTCCCAGCTCGCGGAGATCAATCAGCGGCTGGAAAACGTTCGGGTGCAAGCCGATTCCGCCGACAGCTCGGTCACAGCGACCGTCGACGCCGGCGGCGTTCTCACCGATCTGTCGCTGTCGGCCGCCGCGCTGCGCAAGCCGGCGGCGGAACTCGTCCGCACCATCGTGGAGGCGACACAGGAGGCCGCCCGCCGGGCTCGCAGGCAGAGCGAGGCCGCCGCGGCGTCGGTCGCGGCCGACCTGGACGACCAACCCGACCTCCCCGACATCCTGGATGAATCGCCGATGCTCCGGGACATCCGCGAATTCTTCCGGGGAACCGACACGTCGGCGGGCGGGACTTCGCCGTAGCCGAGTCCGGCAGACCACGGAACCGGTGACCGGCTCACAAGTGCGCTGGGCCGATCATGCCGACTGTCGACCGGAGTGGATCCTCTGAATCGGCTCGGCGGGGACGTGGCTAGGCTCGTGGGCAATTCGCTCGCGATCGGGAACCGATATGGCCGACTACGCACATACCGACCACGCCAGTAAGGGCCGCGCCGAGAAGGCGCGACGGCTCGCGGCCTATCTGTGGCAGCGCGGAATCTCCGGCGCCGAACTCGCGACGATCCCGGCAGCCACGCGCCGCAAACTCGCGCGGGCCGCCGATACCAATCCGCCCAGCACCGACGAAACGTGGGCGCTGGTCGCGCGGCTGCTCGACGAGAAGGACGGGTGGGCCGCCCGCAACCCGAATCATCCTGCCGCACAACGTGATCACACGGACGAGAAGATCCTGTGGATCAAGCCGCCGGTGACGCCCTGGCTCGCCGACGACGGAAACCCGGCCCCCTGAACCACCGGTCCGACGCGCCTCGCACGCCGCTATCCATGCTTGCTCCCCCGATCGGCAGCCGGGCACCCTTGACAGCAAGAAGTGAACTGGAGTTCACTTCTTGGGTGACCGACGACGCGCACCACTCCGGCACCCGGCCCGCGGCCTGGCGCGAGGACCTGACCAGCGGCGAGGACTCGCTGTTCGCCGACCGACCCGAACCGGAGCAGGGCCCGGCCTACCGCACCCTCACCTACGAGGTGACCGGCCGGATCGCACGCATCACCTTCGACCGGCCCGAGCACGGCAATGCCATCACCGCCGATACTCCGATCGAACTCGCGCACGCGGTCGAGCGCGCGGATCTGGATCCGCGCGTGCACGTGATGGTGGTTTCCGGGCGCGGCAAGGGGTTCTGCGGCGGCTACGACCTCTCGATCTTCGCGGAGAACGGCCTGTCCCCCACCGTGTCGGCCCAGCCCACGACCGGGACCGTTCTCGACCCGGTGGTGCAGGCGCGCAACCACAACCCTTGGGGCACTTGGGATCCCATGGTCGACTATCAGATGATGAGCCGGTTCAACCGCGGCTTCTCCAGCCTGCTGCACGCGAACAAGCCGACGGTCGCCAAACTGCACGGATTCGCCGTCGCCGGCGGGACGGATATCGCCCTGTTCTGCGATCAGATCATCTGCGCCGACGACACCAAGATCGGCTACCCACCCACACGCGTGTGGGGCATTCCGGCGGCCGGTATGTGGGCGCACCGGCTCGGCGACCAGCGCGCCAAGCGGTTGCTGTTCACCGGCGACTGCCTCAGCGGCAAGCAGGCCGAGGAGTGGGGCCTGGCCGTGGAGTCCTGTCCGGCGGACGAGCTCGACGAACGCACCGAGCAACTGCTGGAACGGATTTCGCGCATGCCGATCAATCAGCTGATCATGGCGAAATTGGCACTCAACAGCTCACTGCTGGCCCAGGGCGTCGCGAATTCGGGAATGGTGAGCACCGTCTTCGACGGCGTCTCCCGGCACACGCGCGAAGGCTATGCGTTCCAATTGCGCTCGGCCACAGTCGGCTTCCGGGAAGCGGTGCGTGAACGCGACGAACCGTTCGGCGACTGGAAGCGGGCGCAATTCGACCGGTCGGATGGCGTCGAAGACAGGTGAATCCGCGCCCTAGACGAAACAACCCGAGCATCGAACCGGCCGCGACGACTTCGGAGCCTCGGTATCGGAAATTCGCCCGACCGTCCGCTGTGCGTCTCAATCCGCTTGCGCAATGTCACCGATCGCCGGCGGCATATCCGATTCGCTCTCGGTACGCGCGCTCACCTTGTCCGCCAGCGATCGCAACGCCCGCGCCTCCGCGTCGGTCAGCTGGTCGACGAACAGCCGCCGCACCAATTCGACATGCCGGGGCGCGGCCTTTTCGAGCGCCCGGCGACCGGAGTCGGTGAGACAGATCAGCCGGCCGCGCGCATCGTCGGCGGCCGGACTCCGCACCACCAGCCCGCGCTTGTCCATCCGCGCCAGATGCTTCGACAGCCGGCTCTTGTCCCAGCAGATCTGCGCGGCGAGGTCGCGGGCACGCACACTCCCCTCGCACGCGTCTGACAGTGCCACCAGAATTTCGTAGTCGGAGACCGACAGGCCGTCGCTCGCGAGTCCGGCGGCCATCGCGGCGTCGAGGCGCTGACGCAGCCGGATGTACGCGGACCAGGTCCGTTGCTCCTGTTCGTCCAGCCACCGCACCATGGGAATGATCCTACCGAGTAATTGGTTGACATGGACACCAACCGGCCTAGGAGGACACCATGCCCGCGATCACCGTCGACGACATCCTGGTGCTGCCGCGACTGCCCCGACCGGAGCAGACCATGCGGCAGCGGCCGGTCCGGACCGTGACCACCGCCCACAAACAACTCGAGGGCGCCGGATTCGAGGTGCGCCGGCCCTTCCCGAGCCTCGATGTGCGCACTGCGGATCCATTCATCCTGCTCGACCACATGGGCCCGGTCGCCTACGAGCCCTACCAGGCCAAGGGCGCCCCGTGGCATCCGCACCGCGGTTTCGAAACCGTCACGTACATGATCGACGGCACCATGGTCCACCACGATTCCAACGGCGGCGGCGGAACGATCGCCGAGGGCGACACCCAATGGATGACCGCCGGCTCGGGCATCCTGCACGACGAACTTCCCGCCGAGGACCTGGTGATCTCCGGCGGCGTCTTCCACGGCGTGCAGCTGTGGGTCAACCTGCCGCGGTCGCTGAAAATGGCGGACCCGCGCTACCAGGATCTGCGCGCGAGCGAATTGACACTGGTCACCTCCCACGACGGCGGCGCACTCGTGCGCATCATCGCCGGAAATGTCGGCGGATACGAGGGTCCCGGCTCGACCTATACGCCCATCGCCTACGCGCACGCCTCGATCAGCCCCGGCGCGCGGCTGGAAACGCCGTGGCCGCAGGAGTTCACCGCGATGGCGTACGTGCTGGCCTGCAGCGGCACCGTCGGCGACGAAGGCCGCACCCTCACCGAGGGGCAACTGGCGGTACTCGGCCACGGCGAGGCCGTCGCGCTGACCGCCGACGACCACCAGGACGGACCCACCGGTCAATTCGAGGTACTACTGCTGGGCGGCGCGCCCATTCGTGAACCGGTCGTGCAATACGGGCCGTTCGTGATGAATTCCAAACAGGAAATCATCGACGCCATAACGGATTTCGAGGCCGGGCGAATGGGACATATTCCGGCGGAACATATGACGGGCCGCCGCCTGGGTGAATAAGCGGCTCTCGGCCGTGCGGTTGACAACGGCGGTCGCCATCAGAACAGTAGACTCGGCGGTTCCGGCCCTGCCACCGCGGGGAGTGCGGCCGGTCCGCCGTATCAACCGCAGCTGACATCGAGGAATACATGAACGTTCGCAGGCTAATCGTGACCGGCGCGGGCTTGATCACCCTCGCCGCCCCGATCGTCCTCACCGCCCCGTCCGCCATGGCCGACGGTTTCGTTCCCACCGGTTCCGCCGGTACCGGATCGTCGGGTATCGACGATGCCATCGGTGCCACCGGCTCGGCGGGGCTGACCCAGACGGGTTCGGCGGGAGGCACGTTCAAGAATTGTGACGAGGCCCGGGCGGCGGGTCGTGCCCCGCTGTTCCGTGGTGAGCCCGGCTATTCGCCGCACCTGGATCCCGACGGCACCGGTATGGCCTGCCCGACCGTCTGATCTCCGCGGCACTGGCCGTAGACGAAAAGAACCCGGTGTGACACTGTGTCACACCGGGTTCCGTCGTTTCTGCGGCGTCAGCGGCGGAAGATCTTGATCAGCACCAGCACGCCGACCAGGGCGCCCGCGCCGATCAGGCTGTACTTCACCTTCGGCTCGTTCACCTTCGCCACCACGGCCCTCTTCGTGTTGTCGGCGATCCGCTGCGGGTCCGCCCGCACCGCGAGCTCGTCGAGTGTGCCCGCGAGCCGATTGCGCGCGGCTTCGATCTCCCGCTCGATGTGCTCGGTATCCCTCGCCACATTGTCTCCTGTTGTCGTTCCGGTAGGTCGCTGGGCGTCGAGTCTATCCGCCGCCCCCGATGTCGCGTCCGTTGTCACATCGGTGGGCTACCGTGCTGGCATGACCGATACCAAAAAACTCGGCCCCGGCGATCCCGCGCCGGATTTCACGCTTCCCGACGCCGACGGTAAGCCGGTGTCGCTGGCGGACTACCGAGGCCGCAAGGTGATCGTCTACTTCTACCCGGCCGCCAGCACGCCCGGCTGCACCAAGCAGGCGTGCGACTTCCGCGACAACCTGACCGAGCTGAACGAGGCCGGCCTCGACGTCATCGGTATTTCGCCCGACAAACCGGCCAAGCTGGCGAAATTCCGGGACAACGAGAAACTGACCTTCCCGCTGCTCTCCGATCCGGACCGCGAAGTGCTCCAGGCATGGGGCGCCTACGGTGAGAAGACGATGTACGGAAAGCGCATCACCGGCGTCATCCGCTCCACCTTCCTGGTGGACGAGCAGGGCGTCATCCAGGTGGCGCAGTACAACGTGCGCGCGACGGGACATGTGGCGAAGCTGCGCCGCGACCTGTCGGTGTAGCGCGGACCGGCCGTAGACGAGGCGAGGGGGCCCGCGACGATCGTCCCGGGCCCCCTCGCGGGTGTTTTCGCGGCTGTTCAGTCGCGCTGGGGCATCATCGCGACCATCCAGCGCAGCGTCAGCCGCCAGTGGTTGTCCCACCACTCGGTGAATTCGGCGGTACCGAGCTGTGGCGGCGCCGGCTCGCCCGGAAACAGCAGCGAGCCGTTGGGCGCTCCGACCGGTTCGGTCGGAGCGGGGATCACCGACTTCGTCTGCGGTTGCGCCGAATCCGGCTGCGGCGCCTCCTTGGTCAGGCGCTTCGGCTCACTCGCCGGATCCGAACCGCGCACGCCCAGCCAGGACGAACCGTCCGGACCCCAGCCCGCCGCGGCCGGATCGGCGTCGGACGGATCCGGTGCGGCATGCCGCGGACCCGATGACGGCCGATCGGCGGGACCGTCGACCGGCAATTCCGGAATCGAATCCACCGCCGGCAGACCCGGTTCCGGTCGTGCGTGGCGCGGCCCCCGGCTCGGCTGCGCGTTGCGGGCGTCGGCGAGGCGGGTGGTGGCATCCGAGCGCGGATGATCGGTGAGCTCGTGCACGCCGCCGATGGTCAGACCGCCGGCCAGCACGCTCGCCGCGGCGACGACCGCGACCGAATTGCGTGATACCCGTGCGCGTTCCCCCGTTCCCGCGACGAACGCCTCCGGCTGCACCACGAGTGCCGCACCGATCGCCGACCCGGCCTCCGCCACCGCGCACGGAATCACCGGCGCGTTGAACCCCGCCGACAACACCGCGGCGAGCCCCGGCTGCTCTGCCTCCGAACCGATCGCGACGACCGCGCTGGGCCGCACACCGGCCGCATCCAGCTGATCCCAGGCGGCGGCGATGCCCGGCCGCAGCGAATCCTCGGAGACGAAACCGGCGGCGGTCGCGGTGGCCGCGACCACGCGGTCGCGATGCGGCGAAATCAGCGAGAAGCCCTGGTATCCCGGGGTCAGCTCGCAGATCAGCAGGTGGTCGAATTCGCTCGCCCAGGTCATCGCGCGGGCCAGTGCCAGATGCGCCGACTTGGCCGAGACCAGCGAGGCCTCGTACCACGGCCCGGAAGCCAGGCCGGTGACGACCGCCCGCCGGCCCGCGGCATCGCGATAGGTCACGGCCGCCCCGGCGATCTCGTACTCCGCGCCGACCCGCGCGGCGAGCCCGTCGAGCAGCGCTTCGATCAGTCCGGGCAATCCGGCCGGCGACGCGGCGCCCAGTTCGGCCACGTGGTGCGCGAGCACCCGGTCGGTCAGTTTCGCACTTCCCTCGCGCAGGGCCACCGCGTCCACGCAGTCGCGAGCGATCGAAGCACCGAGAGTCACCACAGGTCGAACCACCACAGATCAGGCCTTCCGTGTGCAGGAACCGCGCCGGAGAAGCTGCGCCGAGCAGCGGTTCAACGCCGCAGCGGGAATGATCGAAAATCGACACACCCCCGCCGATGTAGATCTACTCGGTATGTGTTCGTCACCACATTCGGCTTGGATGGGTTATGAATCGGACCGAATCGCGGGTACAGAAGTCGGCACCGTGTGTCATCCGCGTGTCGCTACCGCTAGCCTGGTGGATGTGGTGGAAGCGCGCACGGCACCGAGGTCGAACCGGCGTCCTGATCCGGCGTTGGAGCTGCAGGACGACCCGCAGGAGTTGATGCCGCGCCGGCGGCCCACCCAGGAACGTAGCAAGCGCAAATTCGATGCGCTGCTGCAATCGTCGCGCGAACTATTGGTCGAGGTCGGATTCGAATCGTTCACGTGCGAGGAAGTCGCCGCCCGCGCCGAGGTGCCGATCGGCACGCTGTATCAGTTCTTCGCCAACAAATACGTCATCGTCTGCGAATTGAATCGGCAGGATCTGGTGGCCGTTTCCCAGGAGCTGGCCGACTTCCACGGCGAAATTCCGTCGATGGACTGGTTGCGGCATATGAACAAACTCGTCGACCACCTCGCGGAACTGTGGATGACCGATCCGTCGCGGCGCGAGGTGTGGCTGGCCATGCAGTCGACCCCGTCGACCCGCGCCACCGGTGCCATCCACGAGAAGGAATTCGCCGAGGCGGTGCAGCAGATGCTGCGGCCGCTGATGCCGCGCACCCCGCGCGGGCGCCGCTCGATGATGGCGCAGGTGCTGGTGCACGTGGTGTATTCGATGCTGAATTTCTCGGTACAGGACGGGCTCAGCCACGAGGCGGCCGTGGCCGAACTCAAGCGGCTCATGGTCGCGTACCTGTTGATCGCGGAGAAGGAATCGCGCACCGGACAACGCGATACGACGACCTGATCGCGCGCGATCCGCACCTGTCGCCGACAGGGCTTTCCGTCGCTCCGACGAAGGGCGGAACCGGCGACGTGTGAGCGAGACGTCGCCGGTTCCGGCCTTCGCAGGAGCGACGGGCCGACTGGGGGTGCCGGAGCCCTACCGCCTCAGGGGTTTTCGATCAGATCGGCCAATTCGCCCGGATCCTCGAGGACGACCATCGCGGCGGCCGTATCGCCGTCGTGCGTGATCGACAGGTGAACCCGCACCCGCGGCAGGAATTCCGCTGCCAGCCCGTGCAATTTGATGCTGGGCCGGCCCCAGGCGTCGTTCACCACTTCGATGAGCGGATACGGGTTGTCACCGATCTGCGGGCGGCGCGCGAACCGCGAGGTGGCCCATGCTTTGAGCACGGCCTCCTTGGCCGCCCACCGCGCCGCGAAACTGCGGGCCGGATCGGTGCCCTTGCTCTGACAGTAACGCCGCTCACCCGCGGTGAAACTCTCCCGGAGCATAGTGGTTCCGGCCCGTTCGAGCTGTTCGGCGAAATCGGAGATGGTCACCAGATCCAAGCCGATACCGAGGATGGTCATGAATCCGCAGCCTACGGATTCGGCGGGCCATCATCGGTATCGGCGGATCGTTACCCGGGAGTTGTTACTTCCCGGGGCCGATCTCCCTACTTCTCGGCCTCCCGGTTACCGGCCAGTTCGCCTGTGCCGCAGGAGCCGTGGGCCAGATACAGCCCCTCGGCGCCCAGGCGGGCCTCCGCCGAGAGCAGCACGTCGGCCTCGAGCTGACGGATCTGCTTGGCCGGAGTGCCGTCGCCGCCGAGACGGCGGTCGGCGGGCCGCTCGTACAGCGGTTCCCCACCGCACATCGCCTCGACCAGCCGCTGACGCCCGGCGAGCCGGCGTTCCTCGGCGCGGCGCAGGTAGTCGTCGCGACGCTGCGGATCGAGCGCCTCGACGAAGGCCTGCGGATGCACGACCGCCAGCAGACCGGAGACGTGCCCGAATCCGAGCGAGGTCACCAGACCGGCCTTGAGCGCGAACCGATCCCCGAACCGCAGCGGCTGCCGCGGCCACACCAGGTGCGGGTACTCGGCCATCTTCTCGTCGACGCAGTCGAGGCTGCGGTTCGGCGGAATCACACCCTGCTCCAGCACCTGGCACAGCCCGATCAGCTGGAAGGCGGCCGCACCGCCCTTGGCGTGACCGGTCAGCGACTTCTGCGAAATCACGAACATCGGAGCGCCTTCGGACCGTCCCAGCGCGCCGGCCAGCCGCTCGTGCAGCTCCGATTCGTTGGGATCGTTGGCGGCGGTGGAGGTGTCGTGCTTGGAGATCACCGCGATCTCGTCCGGGGTCACGCCCAGCTTGCGCAGTTCGGCGGCCAGCCGTGATTCCGCACCACCGCGACCCGCGCCGAGCGCGCCCAGTCCGGGAGCCGGGATCGAGGTGTGCACGCCGTCGGCGAAGGACTGCGCGAACGCGACCACACCGAGAACCGGCAGGCCGAACTCCGCGGCGATGTCACCGCGGGCCAGCAGAACCGTTCCGCCACCCTGGGATTCGATGAATCCGCCGCGACGCCGGTCGTTGGCCCGGGAGAAGTAGCGGTCGCTGATGCCCTTGGCGCTCATGGCCGCAGAATCCGCGGTCGCCGACATGTCACCGAAGCCGACGATGCCCTCGATACCGAGATCGTCGTAACCGCCGGCGACCACGACCTCGGCCTTGCCGAGACGGATCTTGTCGACACCCTCCTCGACCGACACCGCCGCGGTCGCACACGCCGCGACCGGATGGATCATGCCGCCGTAGCTGCCGACGTAGGACTGAACCACGTGCGCCAGTGCGACGTTCGGCAACGCCTCCTGCAGGATGTCGTTGGCCCGCGGCTCACCGAGCAGGTTGTCGATGTAGAGCGAGCGCATCGAGGACATGCCGCCCATACCGGTGCCCTGGGTGTTGGTCACCATCGCCGGGTGCACCCAGCTCATCAGCTCGGCGGGGCTGAAGCCGCTGGACAGGAACGCGTCCACGGTGCAGACGATGTTCCACAGCGCCACCCGGTCCACCGAACTCGCCATATCCGGCGAGATGCCCCAGCGGGTCGGATCCCAGCCCTCGGGGATCTGACCGCCGACGGTGCGCGACAGCTTCGCCTTGCGCGGCACCCGAATCTCGGTGCCCGCCTGGCGAATCACCTGCCAGTCGCTCGACTCGGCGACGGGGCTGATCACGGTGTGCTCCGGATCGGCGGCGTAGAACGCGCGCGCCTCGGCCTCGCTGTTGACCACAAAGCTCAGATCCCGGTCGAGGAAGACCGAGGTGAGCAGCGGCGCCGCGTTGTCGATCATGGAACCGTCGTCGCCGTAGCGGCGGATGCCACAGCGCTGCACCACCGCGTCGTGGTAGCGCTCGGCCAGCTCCGATTCCTCGACGTATTCGCCGCTCTCGGCGTCGTACCAGCCCGGCTTCGGGTCGTTCTCCCAGGTGACCAGACCGGTGGTCCACGCCAGCTCCAGGACGCCGGCTGCGGACAGTTCGTCGGCGACCTCCATCTCGAAGCGCGTACGCGCGGAACCGTAGGGACCGAGCTCACCGGCGCCGACAATCACGACCATATCGGCGAGATCGGCGGTGACAGCGCCCCATTCGGGAGTCGGCAGCGCCGAGGTGAGCGTTGGCGGCACCGGCAGCGCCGGGACCGTCGCCCGCTCGTCGGCGATCGTCTCCGGCTCGCGCTCGACGTCCTCGGCCAGGGCCGACAGGTCCAGCTTCGCACCGGCCAGGCCGCCGGTGAGGTCGATCTGTTGCGGTCCGGTGGCGGTGACGGCGCGGGCCCGCGACGTGCACCACTTGAGCAGCTCGTCGGCCATCTCCTGGGTGGACCAGGTGTGCACGCCGGCCTTCTCGACGGCCGCGACCAGCGGATCGTTATGACCCATCAGGCCGGTGCCGCGCACCCAGCCGATCATCGCGTGGACCAGGGTGACCCGCTGCGCCCACGACTTCTCGACCCGCCACTTGGCGATCACCGCGTCCAGCGCGGCCTTCGACTCGCCGTAGGCGCCGTCGCCGCCGAACATGCCGCGGTTGGGCGAACCCGGAAGCACCACATGCAGTTTCGCGTCCACGTCGTGGTCGGCGCCGAGGGCGGACAGACCGCCGATCAGACGTTCCACCGACCACAGCAGGACCCGCATCTCCATTTCGGCGCGCGCCCCGGCATCGGCCAGATCGCCGGCCACCCGCGGGGCGGCGAACGGCAGCAGCAGCGTCGGGGTCATCGCGGGCTTCACGAGAACCTTCGCGCCGCCGGCGTTGTCGGTCTGCTCGTTGCCGACCCAGTCGATCAGCGCGTCGATATCGGAGTAGGAGGCCATATTCGCCGGCACCACCCACAGCGCGGCCCCCGCACGAGCGTGCTCGCGGTAGAGCTGCTTGTAGAAGGCGAGGCGGTCGTCGTCGAGCTTGGATGTGGTGAGGATGACGGTCGCGCCGCCGGCGAGCAGCCGGCCCGCGATCGAGGCCGCGATGGACCCCTTGCTCGCGCCCGTGATCACCGCGGTATCGGCGGACCAAACACCCTCATCGGTGCTCACGGCCGCCTCGGCGATCCGTTCATAGGTCCGGGCCAGCACCGAACGCGCTTCGCCCATGGCGAGTTTGCGCCACCACTGCGCCTGTGCCGCAACGGCCTTACCGGCTCCGACGAAACTGTCGACCGTGTCCTCGCCCGAGCCACCCACCCACAGCGTGGCCAGATCCTCGCGGGCGGTGGCCCAGCGGTCGTCGATCAGCACGGCCTTGCGGGCGTCGAAGGCCGGAGCCACCAAACGCGGCCAGTCCGAACCCAATTCGGCCGAGACCAGGTCGACCAGCGATTCGTCGCTCGCCTCCGGCGCCGACACCTGGTCGGTGAGCCCCAGCTGCTCGAGCACCACCCGGGCGGCGGTCGCCAGCACACCGTCGCGACCGGTGATCTGCTCGGTGAATTCACCGAGGGCGGCCGCGTCGACCGTGGCGCCACCGCCACCACCGGCGGCCGGCAGCGCGACGCTGATTCCGCGGCGGGCGGCCACGGCCTGCACCGCGGCGTCGATCGCGGCATCCACCGCGGCGCCGTCGCTCAGCGCGCCGGAGACCAGGCCACCGAGATCCCCGCCGCGCACGCTGGTGCCCTCACGGGTGCCGAGCGACACCTCGGCGGTGACGTGGTGGGCCCAGCCGTCGCCGAGCTGCCACACCTTCTTCACGCGATCGGTGATCGCCGCGGGGCGCTTGCCCGAGGGACCGAACACCTTGCGCAGGTGATCACCGATGGCGTCGGACAGCACCGAGCCGAACGGCTTGTAGGTGCGGGCCAGGCGGTCGACGGTGACCGAGAGGGCGCCCATATCGGCATCCGCGGCGCCGTCGATCGCACCCAGCGACAGTTCGGAGCCGAGGTCGACCAGCAGCTGGTTGCGCCGCGAGGAGACACCGTCGCACAGCGCCTCGATGGTGTCCACGGGACCGATCTGGTCCAGCCGCAGCTTGGTCCACAGCGCGATCAGCACGCGGGTGGCGTCGGCGGCGGTGAAGGTGAGGTCGTCGGGGCGAGGACCACCGGCAGCGGCGACCGGAGCCGGTGCCGGGGCGGCCGCAGCGGCCGTCTCGGCCGGAACCGCTTCGGCCGCAGCCTCTTCCGGCTCGTCGACCGGCGCCGGATCGGTGTCGGTGGAGTACACCACGCCGGCCTCGCGCTCGATGTTGAGCACCTCGACCTTGGTGGCGGAGTACTGCGGCAACTTCAGGGTATTGCTCGCCAGGTTCGCCACGGTCGGCGTCGCCGCCAGGCCGATCTCGACGAACCGCTCCACGCCGAGGCCACCGCGTCCGGTGTCGCCGAACAGCAGATCCTGGGTCTCGATCCAGCGCACCGGGCTGGCGAACTGCCAGGCCAGCAGCTCGATCAGCACCACCCGGCACAGTTCTTCCGGACGCGCGGACCACGACTCGAAGTCGTCGAGTACCGCGCGCAGCGGCTCCGACGGCACGTAGCCGGCGATCTCGGCGATGAAGTCGCGCTCCAGCGAGAACGGCCGCGGCACCAGGTTCGGAATGTAGCGCCCGGCAAGGATTTCCGGATGCAGGTTCTCCGGCAGCAGCTCCTCGAGCTTGTTCCGGAACTCGGGCACGCCCTTGCGCAGCACCGTCGAGTGGAACGGTACGTCGATGCCCGGCACCAGCACGAAGGCACGCTTACCGCCGAATTCCGCACGGCGACGCTCGATTTCGGCTTCCAGTTCCTCGAGCCCGGCGACCGTACCGGCGATCGCGTACTGCGAACCGCGCAGGTTCAGGTTCACCACCTCGAGGAACTCGCCGACGCGCTCGCCGACGCCGGCGACGAAGTCGATCACCTCGGCGTCGGGCAGCCCGATCTGCGACGGGCGAATGGCGGCCATCCGATAGTCGCTGCGGCCCTGCGCATCCCGGGGCACCAGCTCGTGCATGGCCGAGCCACGCTGGAACACGACCTCGAGCACGGCTTCCAGCGGCAGCACACCGGCCACCGCGGCCAGCGCGTTGTACTCACCGACGGAGTGGCCGGCCAGCATCGCGCCCTCGACGAACGCACCGGCCTCGCGCAGTTCGGCGACCTGAGCCACGCCCAGGGTGGCCATCGCGACCTGAGTGAACTGGGTCAGATGCAGAACACCCTGCGGGTGACGGTATTCCACGCCCCGCGCCTTGAGGTAGGTCGGGTTGTCGCGCACCACGGCGAGGATCGAGAAGCCCAGAGCTTCCCGGGTGTGCTTGTCGGCGCGATCCCACACCTGCTTGGCCGCCTTCGACCGCGACCGGGCGTCCAGGCCCATCCCCTTGGTCTGGATGCCCTGACCGGGGAAGGCGTAGACGGTCTTGGGAGCCGCCAACCGGGCGGTTGCGGTCATCACCAGATCACCGCCGGTCCGGCAGGACACCTCGACGATCTCGCAGCCGCGGTCGACGGCGATCCGCTCGACGCGCACATCGATCTGCGCGCCCGGCCGGACCATGCCGAGGAATCGGGTGGTCCAGGCGGTGACAGTGCGTGCGGGCAGCGGAGATTCGGGATCCACGGCCGACACCGCGTGCTGGGCAGCGGCCGACAGCCACATGCCGTGCACGATCGGGCTGCCCAGGCCCGCGAGTTTCGCGGCGGCGTTGCTGGTGTGGATGGGGTTGTGGTCGCCGGAGACCTCGGCGAAGGCGGCCATGGCCCGCGGCGCGGTGAGCGTGACGTCGCGACGACGGCGGCGCGGGGTTTCGGTGGCCTCCTCGGACACGGTCCCGGCCGCGCGCGGCGGATCGGTGAGCTCGTTGCCGCCGTTGCGGCCGCGAATCGCGAAGCGTTCCACCAGCGTTGCGACGGTCGGCGTCTCCAGACCGTGATCGCGCATGACCCCGACGGTGACCCGCACCTCGACGACGCGCCCCAGATCGGTGTCGACCACCGACGCGGATTCCGCGCGAACGCTGAGCACCGCCGGATCACCGGGCAGCTCACGCACCAGGTCGACCTGGTGGTCCAGGTGCACCAGATCCAGCATGCCCTCGATAACACTGCTGACGCTTCCGTTCTCGCCCTCTGCGCGGCTCGCGCCCAGCACGGCGAATACGGCCGGCCAGCACGCGCCGACCAGCACGTCGGGAACCCGGCGGCCGATGGTGCTGAGGCCCTCCGGCAGACCCGAGCCGGTCACACCGGCGTGGTCGGCGACCATATCGGGCGTCCAGGCGAGGTTGACGTGTGCGACGTGAGAGCCGTTGGCGGACTTGACTTCCGGCAGCGCCTGCCCGGCAGCCACGGCCAGCAGGGCCGACATCGCGGCCTCGGCATCGTCTTCGGTCACCACCGGCGCGCCACCGTTGTAGACCGAAGCGGGAACCGTGATCCGGATCCGGACCTCGTTCGCCGGCGACAGCGGGACGGCCAGTTCCACGTAGGCGTTGTCGGCGTCGGGGCCGGTAGCCGGAACCAGGGTGGCGCCGGTCGGCCGGTGCACCGCGCCCTGAGGGTCGACGATCCACTCGTGCAGATCGCCGAGCCGGTGCACCGGGTTGGCGGTGGTACGCCCGGCCCACTGCACGTCGGGCGCGGCAAGCACGACGTCGATGGCGCCGGAACCGATGTCGGCGCGGCGGCGCCCGTCGACGGCGGCGGGGGTGACGCCGCCGCGGATCAGCGTGTAGGCGGTGTCCTGTTCGAAGCGGTCGAGCAGTTCACCGACCGGCTCGTCGACGCGGGTGATGCCGGCGACCGCGACGGTGCCGGGGATCACGCATACCTGGTCGGCGGCGTAGCGCGGGTCGTGGGCCTGCCACAGCGAGTCCGAGCGCCACCACCGGCGCACGTCGGCGTCGACGACCGGCACGAAGTTGACCGGCTTGCCCGGGGTCTTGCACAGCGAGACGAAGAACGGCACATCGGCCGGGTGCAGGACGGTCTCGGCGGCGGCCGGGTAGTGCTCCTTCAGCGTGCAGATCACGTGCACCGGCCGTTCGAAGACGCTGTCGTCGTCGAACAGGGTCGGGATGCGGCCGCGGTCGGCGGGGTTGAGGCGGCCCTCGGCGCGCCGCACCATCTCGGCGAACCGATCCCGCCACGTGATGTCGGCCCAGACCGAGCGGGTGGCGTCGGCGATCGCGTCGCCGAGGTCGGTGCCACAGTCGAAGCCGTCGCGACCGGCGCGCTGGTGCTCGGGCAGCAGTGCGGCCAGCTCGACGTAGCGCTCCAGCCAGCGCAGGTAGGTCATACCGGCGACATCGCCGAAGTACGGCTTGGCGGTGCGGTCGAGCGCCTCGATGATCTCGTCGCGGCGCGCGGCCACGGCCTCGGCGTCACCGGCGACCTCGTCGAGCAGGCGCCCGGTCCGCGAGGCGGAGTTGTCGATCTCGTGGATGTCGGCGCCCAATTGGCTACGGCCGGAAGCCATTCCGCCGGTGGCGGTCCCGGCGGCGACCCAGTCGGGGGTACCGGGGGTGTCGACCAGCAGCTGCTTGACCTCGGGTGCGGTGGTGGCCTCCAGGGTGGCCATGGCCGCGGTGCCGACCAGCACGCCGTCCAGCGGCATCGTCGGGTAGCCGTGGGAAACCGACCATTCGCCGGTGAGGTATTCGGTGGCCCGCTCCGGGGTGCCGATGCCGCCACCGACGCAGACCACGACGTTCGCGCGGTTGCGCAGTTCGGCGTAGGTCTCGAGCAGCAGGTCGTCGAGGTCCTCCCAGGAGTGGTGGCCGCCCGCGCGACCGCCCTCGATGTGCATGATCACCGGGTAGTCCGGCACCTCGTCGGCGATGCGCAGCACCGCGCGGATCTGCGCGACGGTACCGGGCTTGAACGCGACGTGGGTGATGCCGGCCTCGGTCAGCTCGGCGATCAGCGCCACGGCCTCGTCGAGTTCGGGGATGCCCGCGGTCACGACCACGCCGTCGAACGGGGCGCCGGCCGTGCGGGAGCGCTGCACCAGCCGCTTACCGCCCAGCTGCAATTTCCACAGGTAGGGGTCGAGGAACAGCGAGTTGAACTGCACGGCCCGGCCCGGCTGCAGCAGGGTCTTCAGCTCGGCGACCCGATCGGCGAAGATCTGCTCGGTCACCTGGCCGCCACCGGCCAGCTCGGCCCAGTGACCCGCATTCGCCGCGGCGGCAACGATTTTCGCGTCGACGGTGGTCGGGGTCATACCGGCCAGCAGAATCGGCGACCGGCCGGTCAGGCGAGTGAAGGCGGTTTCGACCACGATCCGGCCGTTGGGGAGACGAATCGGCTTGGGGGCGAACGCATCCCAGGACGGGGCGACCTGCGGAGCCGCGCCCGGGGTGAAGAGGCTGCGCTGACCGGGCCGGGTCGCGGCCGCGACGATGCCCACGCCGGTGCCCTTGAGCGACCCCTGGGTCAAGCGGCTCAGCAGATCACCTGGGCCGATATCCAGAATCCATTGCGCGCCACCGGAAACGGTGTCGTCGACGATCTGCACCCAGTCCACCGGGTCGACCAGAATGCTGCGGGCCAGCTGCGCGGCGAGTTCGGTGTCGATCTCACACTGCGCGGCCCAGGCCGACACCAGCTCGACGGTCTCGGCCAGCGCGGGATGATGGAAAGCGACCTCGACCTGGACGTCCTCGAAGACCGGGGCGAACACCGAGCCGCCGCGCTTCTTGGCATCGCGATCGCGGCTCTGCTCGGCGTTGATCTCGGTGCAGCGCTGCCGCACCCGCTCCAACTGGGCCACGGTGCCCGACAGCACCGCGCGCCGGCGGCCGTTGCGAATCGACACCACCGCGGCGATGTTCGGGTCCACACCTTCCGAGACCTCGGCCACGACCGCGCGCAGCTCGTCGGGGTCGACATTGGACACCGCGACCATCGGCGATTTGTCGCCGACCGGAATGAGACCGCGCCGGCGCGCGACCAGTGTGGCCGCCGCGCCGATCAATTGGGCCAGTGCGAGCAGTTCCGCGTCACGCGCACCCTGTGCGGTCGCGGCCTCGGCGGCGAGCAGGCCCTGGGAGTGACCGATGATGCCGGTCGGCGCCTGCTCGGCCGGATCCAGTCCCTGCATCCGCAGCGCCCGCAGTGCGGCGACCTGCGCGAGGAAGACGCCCGGCATCGAGACCGCTGCGGAACGCAGCGCCTGCGCGGACGGCGCCGCCGACTCCTCGCCTTCCTCGCCGTCGGCCAGCTCGTCCTCGAGCATCCACGCGATCGGATCGAAGCCGACGGGCCGGACCACCAGCAGCTGCGCCGCCACCGGTTCCAGCCGCGCATCCGCTTCGTGCACGAGCGCGGTCAACTCGGGCTCGAGCGCACTGTCGCGTCCGATCTCCTCCAGCTCCCGCAGCCACTGCGCACCCTGGCCACCGAAGGCCAGCGCGTACTTCTCACCACCGAGCAGGCGATCCAGCAGCGACGACTTGATACCCGTATCCGAAACTCCCCCAGCGACCTTCGCGTTCGTTCCGGTCCCGGTGCGTTCGTTGATCGTCAAGACGTATCGACTTCCTTCTCGTGGCGGCTCACCCCGCGGGGCCCGCTCTTGCGTGCACAGGCGTCCCTCACCCCTGAGGACCTGACGAAGCCTCAGGTTCGCACAAAATCATGAGGAAAGCCTCACGTTTCCCCGGCCCCCGCGCCCCTACCGTCGAGTATTTCGGTACAGCCGTACAAGAACAACGCCAAACATGACCCTCCCTCATGTTTGAAGCCCCAGGTGGCAGCGTTACTCGGAAGTCAGAAAGTTGAGGGTTCCTCATATTGGGAGTTGCCAAATCGTTATAATCCCAGTTCGTGTTACCCGTGGGTACACGACACCCCCGCGTGGCTTCGCGATCCGCGCCCGGGCCGGTAGAGTTTGGACGGTCGTACCATCACGCGCGAGTGGCGGAATTGGCAGACGCGCTGGATTTAGGTTCCAGTGTCCTCGGACGTGGGGGTTCAAGTCCCCCCTCGCGCACGATTTCGTGTCACTGGTGACACATTCGGCGTCCGCGTGGTTGAGCGCACTCGACCACGCGAAGGAATTCCAGTGTCGATGTGTGTTGACCTGCAGTGTTTTCCGGCACGGATGCCGGATCCCGTCTCCGATTTCCGGCTCGATCGTGGCTGGGGGTGGTGCGCGTGATCGCGCCGGTGATCCCCCCGCAGACCCCGCTGCAACAGTTGATCGAGGGCGCCCGGTTCCCCCACCCGTCCCCGGTTCGCGTGCCGAGCGCGGACGTGATGTACGGGATGAGCACGGTGGGCGAAGCTGGGCGGGTCTTGGACCGGAAAGTGTTCGCCGGGCTCGGTTGGGCACCGGGTACCAGGCTGACCGTCCGGTGCGACGATCACGGCGTACTCGTGGCCTCCGCCGACCCCGAAGGCTCGGTTCTTGTGCGCGAAGGCTTTGTTCGCATTCCGTACCGGCAGCGGCGCCGGGTGAATCTGTTCGTCGGTGACCGTGTGCTGCTGCTCGGCAGGCAGACCCGTCAACGACTCGCCATCGCCCCTCCGGCTGCGATGGAGGAACTGTTCGCCGCCGGCCTGGCCTTGCTGGAGCGGTGACAGCGATGACCACCATGACGTCGGCGGAGACCGTCTCCGCCGCGCGAGTCCTGTTGGCCCAGATGGGCCTCTCGCCCGCCGATCTCGTCGAGTCGCCGGCATCGGTTCCGACCTTCGCGATCATCGTCCCCCAGGTACGTACCACCTTGAAAAGCGGAACGCTGCGTACCTACGACACCCACCTGCGGCGACTCGAAACCGAATGGGCGGCACGCCGGTTGGACGAGCCCACCCAAGCCGACCTCGAAGACATGGCACGAGCCGTCCAAGAACGCGCCCGCACCAACCGGGCGTCGCGCGGCGGGGGAAGCGCGGTGGAGCACTTCGTCGGCGCGGTCCGCTGCGTGTACCGGTTCGCCGAGAAGAACGGCTGGATCCGGGCCAGCGACAATCCAGCTCGCAAGATGGCCAAGCCGACGCGCAAACCTTCCCATCGCTATGCGATTCCCTCGCCACGATTGGCCGAGATCTGCGCTGTCGCGGCGGCTACCGGCAATGATCCGGAACTGGACTCGTTGATCTTGCGCCTGCACGTCGAGACGGCGTGCCGCCGCAGCGGCGCGCTGGCGCTTCGACCGCACGACCTCGATGCAACCCAGTGCCTGGTGTGGTTGCGAGAAAAAGACGGCACCGACCGTTGGCAGCCCGTTTCACCGACCCTGATGCGCCACCTGCTTCAGCACGCCGCCGACCGTGGTGCCTCGCAGTCGGAACAGTTGCTCCGATACAAGAACGGAAAACCCATCTCCTCGCGGCGCTATGACCACATCTGGGCGCGCATCGGCGAAGAGCTGCCGTGGGTGGCCGTACAGGGCGTGACCATGCACTGGCTCCGGCATACCACCCTGACCTGGGTGGAGCGCACCTTCAGCTACGCCGTTGCACGTGCCTACGCCGGGCACGACGGCAAGACCGCGGGCACGACGGCCACCTACGTCAAAGCCAACCTGCTCGAAGTCGCCACCGCCCTCGCCGTACTCACCGGCGAGCCCCACCCTCTGTCCACGGCCGAAGGACCTACGGCCACATGAACACTGCCGCGTGCACACCGGAACCCCGCTCGCCCGAAGGACCACACCACATGCCCGCACCCGACACCACTGTGCGCACGCCGCCTCCGTCGAGCGCCCCGGAACACGGGGATAGACCCGACCGTGCGCACGCCTTCTTCTGGTGCGTGCTCGTCGCATCGGCGACGGTGAGCATCACCGGCAACGCTGTGCACGCCGTTCTGCACGCACCGGCTCCGCCGATCGCCGGTGCGGTCGCGGTCGTCCCACCGATCGCGTTACTGACCGCTGTGCACGGTGTCACCGTTCTACAGCGAAAGCAGGTGCACAGCACCGCCGCCCACCGGCTCACCGTCGTACTGACCGTCCTCATCGCGGCCGGAGCGTTCTGGCTGTCGTTCACCGCATTGCGGTCCCTCGCCGAACTGGCCGGCATCCCGCACAACCAGGCATGGCTGTGGCCGCTGATCATCGAAGGCTCGATGACCCAAGCCACCGTCGCCCTCATCTCGATCACACAACCACCCCACAACACCAGCACCCCAACAGAAGACGCAGCACCCACCACACCGACGATGCCCGCTACACCACCGGATCCGTCACCGGCCCTTGCCGACGACACCGTGCGCACGTCGGCTGAGGGGTTGGACGGGCGGGTCGAGTCCGCACCGAGCACAACACAATGGAGCGACATCGCCGCGGCCATCTGTGCACGCGATCCCGCCGGCCGGCGCAATGCCGACCAAGTTGCCCAAGTTCTGGAATTGCATTACAGCGAGGGACTCAATGCCACCGAAATCGCAAAACGAACCCGCCGCAGCAGATCAACCGTGAGCAGAATCCTCACCCACACGAAGGCGCTCGACCTCCCGCCCGTCACAATGTACGACCGGAAACAATCCGACCTCCAACCGTGAGTGCAGAAACATCGCTTCGATGATCAGCACGAGTTCGCCAATTGCACGGCACACGTACACGCGAAAGAAATCCCCTATGTCTGCGCACTAGATACACGATTGAGGTCAATATCGGGTTCGGTCGCTACTCTGCTAATTATCGAAAGATACGTTTACCCGACTGCTGGAGCGGGTCTGCGCGCCACTGCTTCGCTGAAATCTGTTCCACCTCCGCTGTTCTAGGAACCGGGCAGACGCTCGCCTGACCGGCCGATCAGGGCATCGAGGATGGCGCCCGGCACGAAACCTGTGCCTTCACATCGGCGCTTCGCAAATCGGGGCCAGCAATAGAACTGCTCCTAGCGAAGCCGCTGAATGGTGGCTAAACTCGAAATTAGACGGACAGCCTGAAGGGGCGCAGAAGTGCATACAGGGATGTATCGCAGGGGCGTTCAGAACAGCGTAGAAGGGGTTAGGGGAATCGAACCCCTAACCCCTGCCTCACAAAAGTCGAGCTGAGCCGTTCGATGCAACGTCTCCGCCGGTAGCAACAGGAATTTCACGAAACTTCGCGCAATTTTCCGGCGCAAACCATACCCGTTCTCTGCTGACGCCGTCAATATCTCCTCCCTGCTACTGACGGCGTCAGCAGACCGATCGACCACACGTGACGGGTCCCAGCAGACGGCGTCGCTATCAAGCACGCTGGACGCGCACGCGTACTTCAGGGATTCGCGCAAATGACGGACAAGCGTCCCCGACCGCGGTTCGCGTGATGTACACCACATTTCTGTCGCAGATGAGGAGGTACGTGCCCGATGCGTGACACAACTGTTCGTTTTACCTATCGACAGGCTCAGAGTGGAGGTGTTCGATGGACACAACCATCTCGCCACCGGCTACGAGCAGAGACGTTGTTGCGCACCTGCGATCTTCCCGGCGCAGCGGCGGTCGGAGGGGATCGAAACCTCATGAGCGTCGATATCTCTTGTCCCTCTTGCGGTTACGACGATTGCGTGCAGAGCGTTCCCGCGATCCGCGCTTCGGGAACTTCGACGGTGTATGACACCGACTACTACTCAGGTGTCGGAGTGAGTTCGTCGGGTCTGGTGCCGGTCATGGGCTCCTCGCTCGTTGAGCGAACGCAATCCAGTTATCTGGCCCAATCACTCGCGCCCGAGCCTGGCTTCCGGGGTGCTGGTCGCCTCACAACCCTCGCAGTGGTGCTGAGCTTGCCAGCGGTCGTGTATTTCGCCGCTGCGGGCGTGCTGATTAGCCGTCCACATCCGGACGTCTCGACTGCTTCGATTTTGATTGGGGCTTTTGGTTTTGCGCTTTTCCTCGCGCTGCC